>JBELHI010000017.1:31589-34401 GCA_042091475.1 Alteromonadaceae bacterium | reverse complement strand
AAACCATTGTGGTGACAGGTCATCGAGAGTGGTTGGGCGATTATTGTGGACCAGTACAGCCGTTTACGTCACTGCCAATAGCCTATCAGTATGCTTATGGCGGGGAGGGTGAGGTCTCCAATCCAGCAGGCTGTGGCGTGGCGGGATCTGACAAACCGCCTAACTTAGCCTATCCAACGGATCCATTCACTTCTCAGGGTAACCCCGTTGCGCCCGCAGCGCTGTGCCCAATAGATTTTACTGCGCAACAACGATTAGGGTACGCTGGTACCTATGATCAAGCCTATATTGATGAAGTCATGCCTGATTTAGCTAACGACGCTGACTTGCATTATTTTAATGATGGGTTGAAGGACCAATGGTTACCGACACCATGGACAGGTGATGAGTTGATCTCCATTACCAATATGAACCAACAGCAGCAAACTATACAGTGCCAGTTACCGCCTATCTACGCACGAACATTTATTAAACAATTACAAGGTCAAATCATACCTGGAGGGGAGCCAGCGTCAGACGCCAAAATAGTTGAAATTCCCATGGCATTGGACACGGTATGGTTATGTCCAAACGATGATATGGGCATTATGCTTTACCGCGGCACAACCGAGGCGTTCCATTGCGATGGGCTTGATGTGGAAAGTCTGTTACTGGCATGTGAAAACAGACATGACGCACCCAGAACGAGGGAGCATTATTGTCAACAACTAAAGTTAAGAACATGCCCTGATAACGGATTTAAATATGCATTGTATTCTCAACCCCTGATTGCTGAAAATATGTCTTGCGCTTTTGAACAGATGTTAGGCAGTGCCGAGCACAGTCTCGAGATGTTTCAAAAACGTAATATTGATGCTTACACCGCGGCTCAAAAGACGGATGTGATGGCACAAGTAGAAACAGAAAAGCAGGCAGTCAGAGATAAATTAATAGCGCAAGGTATTGATCCAGAACCCTATCTAAACCCTGATGATAAAAAATTTCAGCAACAAACGCAGAAGCAGATTGACGATTTGACGCAACGCATTGCGCCGCCGTTAGAGGATGGCTCAGGAAAAATAGATATTACTAACATTGATTTAGACGCGATGGATGAAATCGCTGTGCTGATGGGAAAGCTGAAGGCAGAAACCTCGAAACAAGCTGAGGATGAAATCAATAAACAATTGCTGCAACTAGAGTCTGAGGCTGATTCTGAATACAAAGATCAAAAACGCGACGCTTTGTTAGATGCATTAAAGGCATTAGATCCAGTAACAACGTGGCCGCGATTCAATATCGATACTGAGTTAGAGGGTATAAAGCAACAGGCCGCAAACTATGACAAAGGTGTTGAAGAATTGCGGTCAATGGGGGTCTCTGATGATAAGATACCTGAGCTAGATATTGATTTTGCAGACCTTGAACAAAGACTCACTCAAGGAATGGCAAATATGAAGGCGGTCTATGCTAACGGAGCACATTTAATTGAAGATGCCGTGTCTCCTCATGAGGGACAAGAGGAGGCCTTGCGACAGGCTATTGTAACGGCGCTGTCTGCAGGGACTTGTATCGCAAATAATGACTATGCTTGTGTTGATTTCAGTGGCCTGGATCTTTCAGGGGTTGACTTATCAGGGTGTTATTTAGAGTCAGCTGTTTTTAGAGACTGCGACCTTTCAAATACAAACTTCAGTCATGGCGTTGTTGTGAGTGCGATATTTGAACGCTGTAAATTTCATAACACCCAACTTCATGGCGCGAACTTCGGGCGTTGTTGTTTTAAAAACACTGAATTTACTGACTGTGACTTACAACATACAGAATTGCAGTTTTCCGAATATTCTTGTGTAACCTTCACTGCGTGCGCTTTTGCTCCCTTCAATGCAATAGATGGCGTGTTTCAGTCAGTTAAATGGCAAGACTGCCAATTTCCCACAAGTAACTTTGTTAACGTTACATGGCACGATTGCCATTTAACTCGCTGCATACTCACCACGAGTAATTTCGTTGACAGTCACTTTGTTAACGTGACATTTGATGACTGCGATTTATCAGGGGTAAATTTGGTGAACTTGGAAGGTGACGGCACCGTATTCCTACAGGGAAACCTTGATAATGTGCGATTTGTTGGCGGGTGTCAGCTAGCCCATAGTCAATACCGCCACCTGCGATTGAATGCTGCATCTTTCAGGGAAAGTATACTGACTAACGCCTGTTTTGAGCATGTGGCTTTGGTGCAGGCGGATTTCAGTTTGAGTAACCTCAAAGGTGCGCGCATTAGCCATTGTAATATGACCAGAAGTTTATTTAATGGTGCCTATTTGAAAGGCGCGGATATGACTGCGTCAAATATGATGGAAGTATCATTATACGGCGCTTATATCAGTGATTCTGTGTTTAATCAGTCTAATTTATACAGTGCCAATTTTGTCCGTTCTACCTTGGGTGATAATAGCTTTTTAGGGGCTAATTTAGACCGCTCAACCCTTGCTGACTGGAGGCCGTAATGACCATGACTCCAGAAACCTTAGTAAAGAATGTCCACGGTGGAGAATTTATTATTAAAGACCAATGCTTGTCTGATCAAAATTACCAAGCCCTTGATCTCACTGGCGGCGTGTTTGAACGGGTGGATTTTTCCCGCAGCAATCTGTCACAGTGTAATATGAAAGAATCAACCTTCATCAATTGTTGTTTTGAACAGTCAAACTTGAGCGCTTGCAGTCTGATATCGTCTAACTTTGTTGATTGCAAAGGGGCGGCGGTGGTATTGTCGCAAAGTAATTTGAATCACTGCAGTATGAGCCAGTGCGAATTCTCTGAAGCAAAT
>JBELHI010000017.1:0-31489 GCA_042091475.1 Alteromonadaceae bacterium | reverse complement strand
TTTTCTGGTTTGCAGTGGCCTCAAGCGGGTTTTATGGCGTCTGATTTAACCCATGCTAATTTCGCTAATAGTCATTTAGACAATGTGAATTTTGTTAAAGCTGTACTTGATGATGTGAATTTTGAACATGCATCGTTGAATCAAGCGTTAATGCCGGAATCGAGTTTGCAAAGAGCCCGCTTTGTCGGAGTCACGGCGCAACAGGCGATAATGAATAACATCAATGGGCAACAAGCTGTATTTCATGGCGCTGATCTGAGTTTTGTTGATTTAAGTCATGCGAAACTTGCGCAAGCTGACCTATCAGAGACTACATTATATAGAGCGAATCTTCATATGATTGAAGAGGATAATACCCAATGGCATGGCAGTAGTCGGTCCCTTGCTTTAGCAACCGATAAAGTACGCGCCAAGGCAGAGACTTGGTGATGGTTATTTAGGAGAGTAATGTGTATGGCGCATGTGGCTAAGATAACACAGTTGAATAACATGGATACCACCATGAGTGGTTGTGTCAAAGGGCAGTCTAACGGGCAGTGGGTTGTTGATACTAGCAGCGGCGTGGTATTGGCCAAGACTGCATTTAGTTGTCTAGTGACGCCAGAAGTTGATGATCAGATTGTACTGGTAAATGATGCTGGTGGATATTTTATCTTAGCCATATTACAGCGTGAACAGTGTCAACAAATGTCACTGTCTATGGGTAGTGAAGTGACAGCGACAGTATCTGAAGGTAACATGACAGTTAGCTGCAGTGAAACCTTTGCGGTGCGCAGTAAGGTGGCGGACATAGCAAGTGAGTCAATGCAAGTGAGTACCGTAAAAGCTGATATGTTTTGTACTGACGCAAGTGTCATGGGACAACAGTTGACCACCCGGTTTGATACTGTCAAACGGTTTGCCAATACGGTACTTGATGTGTGTGACTCTGCAACTCGCAAGCTAAAAAACTGCTTTAAACATGTTGAAGGGGTTGAACAACACCAGTCAAAAGATGCCATCCATAACGTCAAAAATAATCTTACGGTGCGCTCTCATCATGCCAATATTAGCGCGCGTAAAGAAATGAAGATTGACGGCGAACGCATCCACATGGGCTAGGAGTTTATATGGTTTTTGCAACAACTCAAATGGGCGGTATGAATTTAGCTGTGCCAGATGTTTGCCTAACGCCGATACCGTCACCCGTAGGCCCCATTCCTGTGCCGATACCATATCCTAATATTTCAATACCGATGACAGCAATACCGTCGCAATTCAAGGTGCTTACCATGGCTATGCCTAATCACAATATGATGACTATTACGCCTATGTCTAATGGTGATAACGCGGGTCTTATGATGAATCCCATGTCGGCTATGGTGATGGGACCTCAGCGTCAGTTAATGGGTAGTGTAAAAACGTTTTTTGGTGGTATGCCTGCAAACAAAATGTTGGGATTATCTGGTCAAAATGGACTGATGCCCGGGGCATATGGTGCCACACTTGCTCCAAGCCAAGTCAAACTAATGATTTTGTCCTAAAGGAATTTTTATGTTCAGTTCATTTACTGCGAAACTCGGCGCCTTGCTTCTCACCTTAACGATGAGTTTAGTGCTCACCCTATTAGGCTATTTTTACTATTACACCCAAAGTAATTTATTGGGCGATTTAAAGCGTTCCATAGGCGATGTCACTCGCACCGCTAGCTATGTTTTCAATGAAGAAGAGCGGGAGCGATTAAGTCGTTTTAAACAGCAGGTGTTTGACAATTTACCGGACACCAGCGATGGAATCATTCGTGACTTTGATAAAGCAATACTAGGTGAAACTAAACGCTTACTCAGTGCCAGTCAAGCAGACGCACTGCAGCGTGAACTAGATTTTCAGTACATAGTGCAATTATTGCGGCGTATTCAAGCGGGTAGCCGCGAATCTCAAGACAGTCTTTCACTGTTGCCGCAAAGCAATATAACCAATCACAATGCTTCTCGGGTTGCGTGGGCTTATTTACTCGTCAAAGTTGATCAAGCCAGCAATAAGACGTTGATGTTTTTGGCTGATTCAAACTATCAAGCCGATTCAGTGTCTCCCCGAGGTAATCCTGTGGGTAATCTGTACCGTGCAGATCCTTTCTTCTTTGCGCCATTTAGAGGTGAATTAGGCATTGCCAAAGATTGGTATACTGACGAATTTGGTACCGTCATATCAGCGGCTGTACCAATAAAAGCCGAGAACGGCGAGGTCATTGCGACTCTAGGTGTTGATTATGACGTGGCATCATTTCAAGACAGAATAAATCAGCAACGGGTAATGGGTATCAGTCTGTTGGTTGTGACGTTAATTTTTGCCGTGGTCATGACTAGTGTCATTGTGTTTGTTGTCCAGCGCCCGTTATCTCGGCTCAAAGCTGGTGCTGAACAGCAATTGAAAAAAGACTTTGACTACAGAGTGTCCCTTCATCAAAACGATGAATTTGGCTTATTAGCAAAAAATATGAATCAGGTCAGTGAATCATTACAGCTATATACCCACGACATGGATAGGTTAGTGGCAAAACGAACCACTGCCTTAGAGCAGGCAAATTCACAAGTGGTTGAACTAAACAATAAGTTAGCAGCAGAAAACGCTGCGCTAGGTGGTGAAATAGAAGATATTCGGCAGCTAAAACGTCAATGTATGTCATCCCATAGTTGGTTAAGTTCAGATAAGTTATTTCAGGTAGAGGTACAAAGTTTAAGTGGCGCTGCCTGTGGTGGTGATTTTTGGCAGTGCATTAATAGTGATACCGCTAGCGGAGGTTTCTTAGGCACAGTATCTGGCTATGGGTTGGAAGTCTCAGTATTGGCAATGAAGATTCAGGCCCTATTGGGCAGTCATGAGAGCAAGATCGCATTAGACAAAGTTAATGAATATTTGTACCAGCACTTTCAACAGCAGTCAGGCGGAGGAATGGCCCATGGAATACAATTTTCATTTGCAGATAATGAGATTTTGATTAAGGGCTATGGTAACCCACCAATTGTATTTTCAAGTACTAATGTTCGCGCCCTTGAACAGCCAGAGATTAGTCACCCGTGCGGCGTCAATGAGGACTGGCAACTATCAGCATTTGATTCAGTGACATTAGACAATGGCCAATCACTACTATTATATTCCGATGGTTTTATTCAAAGTTTAATACGCTTAACGTGTTTTGAAAGAGATAGTACACCATCAGAAATCATTGACATCAGTGGTTTGGCCGATATGGATTTAGCTGAACTATTTGAGCGTTTGCAGGCGGCCCCATGGATTGAAGATTTTCCAATGGACATATCTGCGGTCGTGATAAGCCGCACGGAGAATAACACGTGATATCGAGTAACAGTTACTGTCGCTATGATGAGAAACAATCAGTGATTACATTTTCTGGCAGCTTAGTTTGGTGTGACCGACCTTTTGCTAAACAAATGCGGGATGTCGTGGGAAGAATAAAACAGCTTAAACCACCTAATTTGACAGTAGGCTTGTCTGGCGTTGGCTGTATTGATGTGCAATGTGAATGTCAGTTACGGGATATTATTCAATCTTTTGTCGAGCGACCGGGGTGTCAGCTAACGATTGAGTTACCAATACATCGAAGCCACGTAAATCGAATTGTGAGCTACAGCAAAACTGAATATGGAAATATTTGTCTAAAGTTTATTTAGTTTAGACACCAACGCTTGTTGCTCTATGTCATCCTAATTGTGATGAAATATACTTATCTCCGCGCTTACTTATTTACATTTATTTCACATTCCTTTATAGTTTTATTCTAAATTGAAAGCGCTTACAAGGGTTTGTAGTGAAGACTAAATTAGTAACGATATTATTGATGGTAGGGAACCTTGGATGCCATACAAGTGTTGATACATCAAAGCAAGATGTAGTAAAAGATGAGACCAGAAGTGCTAGCTATATTGAGAGCCAGATAGATTTGACACTGTCTAAGATGACCCTTGAAGAAAAATCATCAATGGTCCACGCGAGCGGTAAATTTCATGTAAATAGTATACCTCGTCTAGGGATTAATGAGATGTGGTTATCTGATGGCCCCCATGGTGTTCGTCACCAAATACAGCGGCATAGTTGGGATTCCGCTGGGTGGGATGATGATCATGCGACCTATTTACCTCATTTAACCAGTGTTGCTGCAAGTTGGGACGTGAATATGGCAAGACTACACGGCAATGTATTGGGTAGCGAAGCGCGGGAGCGAGGAAAAGATATAATCCTTGGGCCAGGCGTTAATTTGGCGCGTCTACCTCTCTATGGCCGTAATTTTGAGTATATGGGTGAAGATCCTTTTCTTGCTTCGCGGTTAGTTATTCCTGAAGTTAAGGCGATTCAATCCCACGATGTTGCTGCTAACGTGAAGCATTATGCATTAAACACGCAAGAACTTAATCGTACCGGCGTCAACGCAAAACCTGATGAACGAACCCTTAGAGAAATTTATTTACCGGTTTTCGAGGCAGCGGTAAAAGAGGCAAATGTTTATTCTATTATGGGTGCCTATAACCAATATATGGGAACGAATGCCAATCAGAGTGAGCACCTAGTTAAAAATATATTAAAAACGGAATGGGGATTTGATGGCGTATTGTTGACCGACTGGAATGTTGATATTAATACTTTTGATGCCGCCATCAATGGCCTTGATCTGGAAATGGGTACTAATGTTGAGTCATATGATGATTACTTCTTTGCAGATCCCCTCATAGCTGCGATTAAATCGGGTCAAATTGCTGAATCCGTATTGGATGACAAGGTCCGCAGAATCTTGCGTTTACAACACCGCATTGGTATGTACGATAAAGCTCGTAAGACAGGTAAACGCAACACGCCGGAGCATCAAAAAGCGGCGCGAGATATCGCTGCTAATGGGGTTGTGTTATTGAAAAACAATGAGGTATCTGGGAAACACATTCTACCGTTAAACAAAAGTACAATAAAAAATGTACTTGTTATGGGCCCCAATGCTAATAAGAAACACGGGCAGGGCGGTGGTTCATCAGAGGTAAAGTCACTGTATGAGATTACCCCATTACAAGGTTTGCGTAATGCACTTGGCAGTGACGTTGAAATCACTGTTATGCGAGCCCGCAGTAGCAAATTGTCGCCTATTGCCAGTGATTACATTGCGAGTCGTCATTGGACTGGGACGCCCGCCTGGAATATCAGCTTCTATCAAGATCATGAGTTGACGGAATTGACTGAAGAGTCGTGGATAGTTGATGCGTATTACAATAATTCAAATACCCTACAAAAGCATCTGCGTATGTCAGCAAAATTAGCCCCATTGTCAGATGGCGATCACACCTTTAAGCTGGATACAATTGGCAATGCAAAGGTATTTATTGATGGCGTTGAATTAATTACCAATGTCAGTGCTATTAAACCCCACCAACTTAGCGCCACCATGAGCCTATTGGCAAGCAAAACCTATGATGTAACTATTGAATATCACGGTGCTAACTATGTCATGCTAGGTTGGGATGCACCCGGCAATTTGTTTGATAGTGAAGAACGGTATCTGAATGCGGCGAAAAATGCTGACGCAGTGATTTACGTTGGCGGCCTAAGTCACGGTGATGACCGCGAGTCGATTGACCGAGACTCTATGGTATTGCCATTTGGACAAGACGAAATATTGTCTAACTTATTGGCAGCTAATCCTAGCACTGTTGTGCTTATGGTTGCTGGCTCTGCGGTTGAAATGCCTTGGATTGATCAAGCAAATGCTGTCCTTTGGGGATGGTATGGCGGGATGGAAGCAGGCAATGCGTTTGCTGACGTGATATTCGGTGATGTTAACCCTGCGGCTAGGTTACCTATTACATTACCCCAGCACCTTGAGGATACCGCAGCCATAGCTCTTAATGATTACAATGCTAAAGAGTCCTTGTATAAGGAAGGCGTATTTATTGGTTATCGTTGGTTTACTCAGCAAGGGACTGAGCCTCTATTTCCTTTTGGTTATGGTCTGTCATATAGCAAGTTTAAAACCACGAATTTGACCCTTTCCAGTGATCAAATTAGTCGTGAATCTGAGCAGGAAATCACTGTGTCTGTGGACGTAAGAAACATTGGTAATATGGCTGGATCACACGTTGTTCAAGTTTACGTTGAAGATGTTGAAGCGTCAGTATCACGGCCAAAATATGAGTTAAAGGGGTTTACAAAAATATTATTACAACCTGGCGAGCGTCAGCGTGTTAGTGTGAAACTTGGTAAACGTGAATTATCATTCTGGCATACCGCGAGTAATAGTTGGCGTTTGGAAAATGGTAAATTTAAAGTACATATTGGAAAAGACGCCGCTGCAATGACTTTGTCAGCAATACTAACGGCGGTAGACTAGTTTTCCATTACTCATCTTTAATGGCCGAACTCGGATAAAATATCAGCTTTGGCTTGAGCATTTAAACCATTGCTGATGTCCGAAAGGGCGTTTTGCAGTGCCGCTGATATCGGTATATGAAAAATATTACATATCACTAACATCCACTGGGCAATGAATTGACTCAACGGTCCTCTATGATTTGCTCTAATATCATTGATATATGACAATTCTAAAGGATCAATGATGTCTGTTAATTTCATTAAGTGTATTGTTAATAGTTGCGGGTTTTTGGAGTTCTTTTCCATTGATTGGATTGAGATCTCTAAGTCAGATTTTCTCTCAGTACGATGTCTTGAACATAGATATTGCCAGTGTGCGTCTAGGTCGTGAGAGCTCAGTTGTGTATATAGCATAGTGTCCTCGTGCAGTTGATTTAATTGAAATTCCATGTTGTTTCGATGCCTATCCGTGAATCCGTGGCACGGTAAAATTGACGTTACTTTGTCCTCCTTTGGGCGTGTTTTCAGTTGTATATTATTTGCTTGATAATGTTTAGCGTAGGCAGAAGATACCAGCTGACATGCAAGATTTCGTTGCATTAAACTCCAGTTGCCTAGGGAACATTGATGGACTGGAACAGCTATTTCAGTGAGTTGGTAGTATCTGTAGTGGTTAGCTTTATCGTCATCAGCGTCGTTTGATGTATGAATGAGTCCGCTGACTAACTTTTGCATGTGGGTTGAGAAGTTCTGTGCACCAATCTCTGCCGTTGACATAGGGACTGCATATTCAAAAATGTTCTCACCAAACATTGCCGTGGGATTAGTCAATAGAAGGCTTTGTAAACTGATTATCTGCAATCGGTGTTGTGTCTCACCCATCACTTCCCTCAGCGCATCTAATTCACTGTCATATATTGTGTCGTTGGTGTCGCAAAATAATAACGTTTTTGTGGGTGTTACTGAGCTTTTTATCATAGTTATGATGCGATCTAGGCAATGCCAAAGCAGCGGTTTTGTATATATTTCTATTTGTAGTGATATCAATGAAATAAAACGGCGATAAAATGCCTGATAGCTTTCATTGGCACGACAGTTGTCGGTGTGTACTTTTCCATTATTGACTTGAATACTGATTATTGAATTTTTTTTATACTGTTGCAGATGATTTCGTATTAACAACCCCATAGAGCTTATTAATTTGAACAGAACTTTATTGCTACCGAGCATAACAAGGTGGAGATGGGATCTCTGTGCGCTATTTCTGTCAACCGATGGTTTTTGACTTAATAGGAATAACTGCGTTCCTGTATTGATAGCAACTTTTGGTGCTAGCTCAGGGATGGTTACTTGAATTAAAAGTTTAACATCTAACAGTCCGCAAAATGTCACAGTGTTTTGATTTATATATTGGGTTTTGTAATTTGATGTAAGGTTAGCTATTGCCGAATGAATCACAGCTTTACCTGACACAGTGCCTTGTGTTGCGTAGTTGACAGTAGGGATTCCTTGCTGGCCGTCGGTTAAAAGTTTATGTGACAGAAAAAAAGGAAGTTGGTAGCTGTATTGGTTATCCCACAGCGACATTAGCGAGCATGTTGACACTGTAATACTCGCGTTATTCCACAGTTCATCGCCCCAATATTCGATACAATAATGGTCATTACTGATTAGAGATAATGTTACATTTCCCTGTATGCCGTGGTTTGTGTTATCACTTTGATATGTAACTTCACCGGAGTCTTTATCCGACGCCGATAGGTTTACCGGTAGTTGATTAACGATTGCGGTGCATTGGATTATCCAGGCCCCACTGGGTAATCTAATATATAGGCGTTTACCTTCTTTAATACTGGTTGGCGGGGAAAGGTAAATGGTGTAGTGGGTAAACGCAAACGGCGGCACGATATCAATATTTACCAAACGAGATACGCTCCGTGTTGTCTTATGTATATCAGTTGTGATTATTGTTGCCATATTTTAGTACCTAACATCTACAAATTATTTAACGCGTCAATACATGCCCGACATACTTTTCGCAAATCACCATCAGTTAACTGACATGTTTGTCTATCAACGTCTAGATTGAGACCTTCTTTGAGAAATATTCTACATATGGTGTGGGCATCGCCGGTGTGTATTGGTTGGTGTATTTGAGGAGCTGTTTTATCTAGGATATGTGAAATTCTATTGAGGTTTAATCCCGCTGCTTTCCATTGTTTGATCTTTAATAATTGTTCAATGTGTTTATGGGAATATGAGGCACTCTTTTTAGCACCTATAGGCCTATCGACGAGCCCCAATTGGATATAATAGCGGATGGTGCGAGTGGCGGTATCTGCTAATTTTTCCAATTCATGGATATTGTATTCAGTCATTTCTATTGCAGGCCTTTTCATCATTTTATTTGTCAGTTGTCGTGTAATTAAACAATAATCTGTTTATCCATCTCAAACGTTATGTAGAAGAATAAATAGGTATTTAACAAAAGATCAATCAGTGTAGATGCGTCAATGTTTGAATCTGCAGGAGCGATAGGTTACTGTGCAACGGTATTGTTTAATTAAAGGTTTTGTTTATATGAAATGGCCATTGTTATCATTCTGTATGCTGCCCATGCTATTTGCTGGTGTGGTAAGTTCGGCACCTGCTATTCAAAGCCACAACGCTGTGGCTCAGCCGATTTGGGCCAAGCACGGTATGGTGGCGAGCCAAGAAGCATTAGCCTCATCCATTGGTGTTGATATATTGCAGCAAGGGGGAAATGCTGTTGACGCTGCCGTCGCTGTGGGGTATGCGTTAGCTGTTACTTTGCCTCGGGCGGGTAATGTCGGCGGCGGTGGGTTCATGATGGTACACCTAGCAAAACAAAATAAAACCATTGCCATTGATTATCGCGAGGTGTCTCCAGCGAGGGCTCATCGTGATATGTTTTTAGATGAACAGGGCAATGCAATTAAGTCGATGTCTCGTTATCACGGTAGTGCAGTTGGTGTACCAGGTACCGTTATGGGGCTGAATCACGCGTTACAAAACTATGGTACATTGCCCCTTGAAACTGTAATACAACCGGCTATTAACCTAGCAAAAAATGGTATTGTTGTGACTTACAGCCTAGCCTCATCATTAAAAAATATGCAGCAACGCCTAGCCGACAAACCGCAAGCGTTAGCGAAATTTTATCCCCGAGGCAAGGCAATGAAAGCCGGTGATATTTGGCTTCAGCCACGGTTAGCTAAGACTCTGAAAATCATAGCCAAACAAGGCAGTGATGGCTTTTATCAAGGACCGATAGCGACGGATATTGTTAATACGGTGCAAGCAAACGGCGGCATTATGAGTCTACAAGATTTACAAGACTATAAAGTGGTTGAACGGACGCCGGTACGCGGTTCATACAAGGGCTATGAGATCGTCTCAATGTCACCACCTTCATCTGGCGGTGTGCACATTATCCAAATGCTAAACATGCTATCTAGCTATCCGCTAGCCGAGTTCGGCCACAATAGTGCTGATACCTTGCACGTTATGGCCGAAGTGATGAAGCGTGCGTATGCTGATAGAAGTGTTTATTTGGGAGATCCAGATCACGTGACCGTACCGATTGATAAATTGACATCTTTGACCTACGCCAAACAGCTAGTTGATACTATTTCTTTAAATAAAGCGACACCCAGTTCACAAATTAGTGCGGGCACATTGGCTGATGTGGAAAGTAATGAAACCACGCATTTCAGCGTTAT
Organism: Alteromonadaceae bacterium; assembly: GCA_042091475.1. Taxonomy (GTDB): domain Bacteria; phylum Pseudomonadota; class Gammaproteobacteria; order Enterobacterales; family Alteromonadaceae; genus CAXRGH01. The sequence goes on along the minus strand of JBELHI010000017.1, from coordinate 21,398 downwards.
TGATCAGTGGGGCAATGCCGTCAGTAATACCTACACCCTAAACTTTAGTTACGGTTCAGGTATCGTCACACCTACTACAGGTATTCTACTTAACAATGAGATGGATGACTTTTCTGTCAAACCTGGTACACCCAATGGTTATGGTTTGATTGGTGGAGAAGCGAACGCAGTTGCCGGCAGAAAGCGCCCGTTAAGCTCTATGAGTCCAACTTTTGTAATGGATGAAAATGGTATTTTATTAGCTACTGGTAGTCCGGGCGGTTCCAGAATTATTACTACCACCTTACAGATCATACTTAATTCATTAACCCATAAGATGAATATCGCAGAAGCCACTCAGGCTAGTAGGGTGCATCATCAATGGTTACCCGATGAACTTAGAATTGAAAAAGGGATAAGCGTGGATACACAGAAGTTATTGCGGTCTAAGGGACACCAGGTGATAGAGAAGTCCAGTATGGGGAGTACTCAATCTATTATGCGAACAGCCAATGGGTTATTCGGTGCATCTGACCCTAGACGCAGCGGTGCGGCAACAGTAGGCTTTTAATTTACTATTAAGTTGATTGGTTTCATATTTGATGTTTTTTGTAACTACCGTATAGTAAAGATAGATATTATTTTATAACCGCAGTGTCTGTTGTCGTTTTATGGGGTTTATTTAATACAGATTGCGCCCATGGATGGGCTATAACCATAAAGGAAGATACCTATGATTTGGAATGAACAAACACTGTTTAAACACTGGCGCGGAAACCAAGGGTTTATTAATGATCACACGCAGTGGTCATCTATTATACGCCAAGGCCACAGCAGTCAATTAATGTTAGACATTGACGCAGATGATAGGACGGATGACGATTCGTTTGATGATTATTGTCAGCGCGTTGATGCTATTTTATGGCAACACTGGGATCCCTTGTGTGTTAATAAACTCACGGCATGCAGAAACGAGTACCACGAATTCGCCTGGGATATTGCAAGGGCGAGTTTGTATGGTAACCAGGAGCAATTGGTTGCCGAGCTCTACGCACTTGAATCTTTTTATTTCAATATTGAAAATCCTGACACTTTGGAACGTGCAATATTTGTCGCAGACCAATTACTCAAAACTTGTAGAGTGACATCGGAATAAAAATGAAATGCTTTTTATTCTAGTGACTTGAAATGTTTGCTAACCTGCGTATGGTGGGTAGGTAAACTTTAATTCAAGTGAGGAAATTGAACGTGGCAACGAATAAAAATAATATGTTTGCGTTAAGTGGTTTAGCAATGTCGATGGGATTGTTGGTGGCTTGCAGTGAACCCGCTCAGCCTGTATCTGAACAAGCTCAAGTCAGCGAGACTTCCAGTATGCAACAACAAAATCCATTTTTCACTGACTATACCACTCAGTTTGAGATCCCACCATTTTCAGACATTCAAAATCAAGACTATAAGCCAGCCATGATGGCTGGCATGAAAGCGCATTTATTGGAAATTGACGCCATCGTCAATAACGTTGACGAGGCGAGCTTTGACAATACCATTGTTGCCCTGGAACGCACGGGCAAACTGCTCACTAAAGTACAACGGGTATTCTATAACATGACTGGGGCAAATACTGACAGTGAGTTACAGGCATTGCAGCGTGAATTTGGTCCATTGATATCAGGTCATTACGACAAAATAAGTTTGAATGGGGACTTATTTAAGCGTGTAGACGCGGTGTGGCAGCAAAGAGAAAGCTTAGAATTAACAGGCGAAGAACGCATGTTGCTAAAAGATACCTATTTGAGTTTTGTACGTTCTGGTGCAAAGTTGACCCAGCAGGACAAGGAGCAGCTAAAGGTTATTAATGCTGAACTATCAAAATTAGGCACAGCTTATGGTCAAAACTTATTAGCAGAAACCAATGGTTTTGAATTGATCTTGAGTGACAGTGATCTCGATGGTCTATCAGCGGGTGTTAAAGCCGCGGCAGCTGAGAAAGCGGCTGATAAGATGGTCACTGCTTCAGAGCAAAATAAGTCCATGTACAAAGACAAGTACGTGTTTACGCCCCACAGAAGTAGCATGTACCCATTCTTGACAGAATCAACCCGCCGTGATTTACGTCAACAGCTGTATACCGCCTATGTTGAACGCGGCAATAAAAATAACGAAAACAACAACATTACCCTTGCTGCATCACTGGCAACCTTGCGTGCTAAACGAGCAAACATTTTAGGTTATGACACCCATGCGGATTACGTGTTAGAGCAGCGTATGGTAAAAACGCCGGCACAAGTTTATGACCTTTTGTTGAAGTTGTGGAAACCATCGGTTGCGCGTGCAAAAGATGAAGTGGCTAGCATGCAGGCGATTATTGACAAAGAAGGCCATGACTTTACGTTTGCAGCGTGGGATTGGTGGCATTACGCCGAGAAAGTTCGCAAAGAAAAATACGACTTAGATGAAGCTCAAATTAAACCTTACTTAAGCCTAGATAATGTGCTTGACGGTGCCTTTGATGTCGCCAATAAACTATGGGGATTGAGTTTTAAAGAGCTTTATGACACACCTGTTTACCATCCAGATGTAAGGGCATGGCAAGTAATCGATAAGGACGGAAGCCATCTCGGTGTGTTTATGGGGGATTACTTTACCCGCTCAAACAAACGCGGTGGTGCTTGGATGAGCAGTTTTAAAGGTCAATCAAACCTTGATGGTCGCCAACGTCCGGTGGTTGTTAATGTGTGTAACTTCCCAGCACCCGTGGGTGATACTCCTTCCTTGTTAAGTTTTGATCAGGTGAATACTCTGTTCCATGAGTTTGGTCATGCATTGCATGGCTTGGTCACTAATACTCGGTTTGGTAGTTTGTCTGGCACATCAGGTCCGAGAGATTTTACAGAATTTCCTGCGCAAATCTTTGAGCATTGGGCCAATGAGCCTCAAGTATTAAAAGCGTTTGCTACCCATTATGAAACGGGGGAAGCGATGCCAGATACATTAATTGCGAAACTACAAGCAGCGTCTAAGTTTAACCAAGGCTTTGCCAATACTGAATATCTCGCGGCATCATTATTGGACATGAACTGGCACACAGTCACTGCGGATCAAGAAATTAGTGATCCAGCGGCGTTTGAACGTGACGCTATGAAAGAGATTGGACTCATAGCGGAAATAGCACCGCGTTATCGCTCAACCTATTTCTCTCACATTTTCGCAGGTGGCTACGCGGCAGGATATTACAGCTATGTACATTCTGCGGTATTGGATTCTGACGGCTATGAGGCATTTAAAGAAACCGGTGATATCTTTGACCAGACACTGGCGCAAAAGTATAGAACCCATGTACTTGAGAAAGGTGGCACGGAAGAAGCTATGTCGTTATACAAGCAGTTTAGGGGGCGTGAGCCTAAGATAGACGCGTTGCTTAAAGCTCGCGGCCTAGATGGTAGCGAATAACAATTAAGGCCGGTCATACCGGCCTTATTTTTATTGACAGTGTGATTATGTTGAAATCATATTATTTATTATTCGCCGTGCTGTTTTGGTGCCTTCAATTTGGTGCGTGTCATGCCCACCCACTTGATGAACAATTAGTATTGGATATAGAGCAAGGGCAACTTATCACCAATACAGAGAAACGCTCTGACGAGTGGTTGGCGGCGGAAAAACGCAGACGAACTCGATACCTGAATAGTTTAACGTTCACCGAACACCTTGGCGTATTTGTTACTGCAGGGGTTAAGCACATCATCCCCAAGGGCCTTGACCATGTGCTTTTCATTATTGCGATGTTTATTGCCAGTGCCAGCTTAACCAAGTTATTTTGGCAGGTGAGTATGTTTACCCTTGCCCACAGTATCAGTCTTGGTTTCGCGGCGGTAGGGTTTATCAGTGCACCCAGTCACATCGTTGAACCCTTGATTGCGTTGTCGATCATTTGGATGGCGGTAGAGGTATGGTTAAAGTCACCTCATCAAGGCCGGCGTTATGGTATAATTTTTTTATTTGGTTTACTTCACGGGCTGGGTTTTGCCAGTGTACTGAGTGCCTTTGGTTTACCGTCACAGCGTTTCTTTTCTAGTATAGTTGGCTTTAACCTTGGGGTAGAGATCGCGCAAGTAATGATTCTGGTCGCATTAGCGATATTGGTACGCTTGTTACCGTTATCCAATTCTACCAACAACAAAATTAAACACGCGAGTGTTGCTGTCATTATTGCTGTAGCGAGTTACTGGCTAATGGAGAGGCTATTGTAACGTTCAATTAATAACGTTAGGTGTGTTGATTGTAAAACCACAGTGAGCTTGGTGGACACTGTGGTTTTGATTGTTTCTGGCTAGGATTAGCCGTTGGGCTTACCCATGGCGGTGCGTTGTGCACGGCGCTTAGCAGCTTTGTCTTGTCGACGACGTTTGATGGCTAAACGTGCTTCAGTGCCCACGTGTTCTTCGTCCCGTTCTTTAGCCAACTGGACCTGTTTTTCACGCTCTCTGAAGCGTGCTATTTGAGCCTCTGAGTGTGTTCCATGGCATTTGGGACAACTCACTCCTTGTTCAAACAGTTCGCTCTGCTTATCTTGCTCTGTGATGGGGAGTCTGCAGGCATAACACTGGTCATAGTGACTTTTTTCTAAATCATGATTAACTGCAACGCGGTTGTCAAACACAAAACAGTCGCCTTCCCAAAGGCTGTCTTTTTGCTCAACATCCTCAAGATATTTAAGAATCCCGCCTTCTAGGTGGAATACTTCTTCAAAGCCTTGTTGTTTCATAAAGGCTGTTGATTTTTCACAGCGTATGCCGCCAGTGCAAAACATAGCGACTTTTTTGTGTTTCGCAGGATCTAAATTGTCTGCTACATAGTCAGGTAACTCTCGGAACGATTTGGTGTTTGGATCAATGGCGTGTTTGAAAGTACCAATTTCAATCTCATAATCATTACGGGTGTCTATAACCACAACATCAGGATCAGAAATCAGTGCATTCCAATCCTTTGGCTTAACATACGTACCGACACTTTGCTTGGGGTCGATGCCGTCTATACCCAAGGTAACAATTTCTTTTTTTAATTTCACCTTGGTACGGTGAAAGGGTTGTTCATCGTCATACGACATCTTGTATGACATTGGATTTAGGCGCTGGTCATTATTTAACCATGATAGAAGGGTCTCTACACTCTGTTGAGTGCCTGATACGGTACCATTAATACCTTCTTCGGCTAATAGTAGCGTACCTTTTATACCATTATCTTCCATGGTTTGTAGCAGGGGAGCGCGAAGCGCTTCAAAATCTGACAATGTGACAAATTTGTACATTGCACAAACAGTGATCTGTGACATAGTATTTCCTTTTGCGTACTGGATCTGTAAAACCAGGGCTAATGTTTTTGACAGGCACCATGCTGCCCATCCGTTGCGCGGATTATAACGATACAACAGATAAAATCAATGTTGGCACAGACTAATTGATGCTTTGCTAATATTAGTAATAGGGTAAGGTTATATTGGTGAGTGGCGGCTACGGGCTTTCGAAACAAATTATCTGCCCTAAACAAAATTTATTATTTATTTCATTAAAATCATTTGATGATTTGACAAGAACCAACTATATCTTTGTTAAAAGGTCATAAGGTAATGAAATGAAAGATTATTTTGATGTAGTAACCATAGGCTCTGTCACCGTGGATTTTTTTGCTGAACCCAGTGAATCGCCGATAATTACCATTGATTCATCCGCTAATGAATCAAGTTATCTATCTATCCCGGTGGGTGAGAAGATACAAATCCCGGAGTCGTTAAACGCCTGTGGAGGCTGTGCTGCTAACACTTCTATCGGATTTCGACGCTTGGGCCTCAAGGTTGCTGCTGTGGGTGTGATTGGCGATGACGAAAAAGGGCGCTATGCCTGTGCAGAGATGCAAAATGCTGATGTATGCACGGATTATATGGTAGTGGAGCCGAATAAAAATTCCAGTTTCTCTATTGTACTGACGGCTTTTGATGGCCGCCGAACCGTGCTCAATAAGCAGTTGGAAAGTGATTTATTTACCGCGGATATTCTAACTACGTTACCCAAAACTAATCTGATTTACCTTGGCCATTTGTCTGGGGACAGTCAGAGTATTATTGCTAATATTGACCGCTATAAAAAACAGCACCCAGAGGTGGTTATTGCTTGGAATCCAGGTAAAACCCAATTCAATGCTGGCTTTGATGAATTTTTACATGTTTTTCCTATTGTTGACTATCTAATTATTAATACGGAGGAAGCTGAGTATTTTACCGGTTTGAATAAATCGTCTGTCCATGCGCGGGATGTCACAGAACAGCATATCGGTAAAGCTATTGAGGTTAACTATCGCTGTATGACGCCAAAAACCTATTCTGATATACGCCCATTAGCTTCTCGTTTTCTAGATGCAGGGGTTAAACACTTGGTGGTGACAGACGGCCGTAAGGGCGCTCAGTGGTTTGATTACCATGGCAATCATTATTACATGCCTACCAGTCATGATGTGCCGGTAAATACCTTAGGTGCTGGCGATGCATTCGCGGTGGGCGTAGTATCTGCATTTTTGTGCGATGAACCTCTTGCCGCACAAATGTTATGGGGCAGTTTAAATGCCTCATCAGTCGTTGGATACAGTGGCGCTCAAGACGGTCTGTTGGATTTAGAGACTATACGTGACAGGGTTAAACAACAATAACTCATCCCTAACCCCATAAAATACTTTGGAGCCTCAATTAATCTCGATATAGTTGTATTTGATGGATTAAATTTACACTCTGTTTGCGTTATGTTGAGAGCATAACTTACCATTTCGTGGTAATTTTATGTTTCTTAACAGGGGAACGTTATGCGTAAGCTATTATTTATTTTATTGATGCCATTTTGTTTAATGGCAAAACAACCCAACATTATCTTCATTTTATCTGATGATGCGGGATTTGAAGAGTTTGGCTTGTACGATGTTAAAAAAGGTCAGCCATCAAACACGCCAAATATTGACGCATTAGCTCAACGTGGTGTTGCATTTGAGCAAGCATGGACGCAAGCAATCTGTGGTCCTTCCCGCTCTATGGCATTAAGTGGTAACTACGCCGTTAATAATGGTGCCTATGATAATAAGATTTTCTATTTACCTGATGGTATCGACGGTAAAAATAAAGACAGGCTACCGTCGTTCACACGTGTTTTAAAAGACGCAGGCTATGCCGTTAAGGTATCGGGTAAATGGCATAACCCAGCTGGCGGCGATATTATCCGCGATCAAAACGTTTTGGGGGTAGATTCATACACAGTATGGAGTGCTTCGCCTGAGGACTTTGAAAAAATATTAGGTCGAAAGCTTGTTCCTGACGATACGTGGGAAGCGAGTGCTAGAACCGGTGCTCCAAAGATTTCTCGGTATTGGAAGCCTGGTATCATTGAAGATGGTACGGTCATTCCTACAAGCATGAAAGATTATGGTCCAGACATATTTTCAGATGCTATTGTCAACTTTATTGAAGAACAAGCCGCCAACAAAAAGCCTTTCCTTGCCTATTACACTATGGTTTTACCCCACGGCGCACATACACCAACACCGGATTTAGTTGCTACAGGTGTTAAAGCCACCAATAAAAATTTCCCCAAAGGCACACCTAAGGGGAAAAAATATTTTCACGCTCAAATTAACTATGCTGATAAATTGGTGGGGAAAATTGTCGACAAGGTTAACGAACTTGGTCTAGATGACAATACGATTATTGTCTATGCATCTGACAATGGTACAACGTCGTCATCCAAAGGGCGAGGCGTAGAATATGGTGTACACGTGCCCGTTGTAGTTGCGGGAGCCGGTATTAAACAGCGGGGTATGACTGATGAGTTAATGGATTTTACCGACATCTTGCCAACATTCGCAGCCCTTGCCGATGCCAAAATAGCAGACCGTTATTCATATGATGGCACTAACATTGCGCCGTTCTTGCAAGGTAAGTCGGAAAAAACCAAAGATGTCATTTATGCCTTTCCAGGGGTATCGAGTTTGGTACGAACCAAGGAATATTTGTTAGAGGCAGTAACGCCTATTTATGGCAAGCCCGAAGGCAGACTTTACAAAACTCATGGCAGCTATGACGGTAGAGGATATGAGAATATTACCCATAATCCCAAATACGCCGACGTTAAAGCTCAATTCAAAGAATTACTCAATAAATACGATAATCCGCTACCGACTACGTTTGAGCATAAAGCCTGGACAAGCAGTGAAAAAATGAAGAAAGGACTGCGTGAATATAGCAGTAAGCGTAAACGTAAGAAGCATCTGGAGTTGCCGGACGAATATCAATTTTACGATCCTAGTTTCTAGTCATTATTGACTAAGCTAATTACGCGATTTAACTTTTATAAAAAAGGCTTACAAGATGACTGTAAGCCTTTTTAGTTTTTCTTAACTTGAACTAACTGAGTCGAATTACAGGTTGTACCCTCGCTCATCATGGCTTACAAGATCCAACCCCTTTTGTTCTTCTTCAGGAGAAACTCGAATGCCTTTGGTGAATATACCAACTAATTTAAGTAATAATACGGTAACTACCGCGGTATAAGCTGCAGTGGCTACTACCCCAATCGCTTGTATTGAAAGTTGTTCACCTATACTGTTTACACCGTCTGCAAAGCCGTACCCACTAAATATTCCTAGATCAGGTGAACTGAATATACCCGCCATTAATGTGCCTAAAATACCACCAACGCCGTGCACTGGGAACACATCCAGAGAATCATCAATATTCCATTTTTGCTTGATTGCTAAGGTTGCGTAAAAACAGATAACCCCCGCAGACAAACCAATGACAAGGGCACCTGCTGGGCTTACAAAGCCTGATGCAGGCGTAATAGTACCTAATCCTGCTACCATGCCAGTGACAATACCGAGCACCGATGGTTTGCCGTATTTACGCCATTCCATCACCATCCAGGCAAGGGAGCCAGTCGCTGCAGATATGTGCGTAACAGTCATCGCCATTGCCGCGTCACCATTGGCAACCAAGGCTGAGCCTGCATTAAATCCAAACCAACCTACCCACAACATGCCAGCGCCAGCAACCGTGAGGGTTAAATTGTGGGGAATCATTGAAGCATTAGGAAAACCAAGTCTATTTTTTAGTGTCAATGCCGCCGCTAACGCTGCAACACCGCAGGTCACGTGAACCACTGTACCACCGGCAAAGTCAAGTAACCCCATATTACCTAACCAGCCACCCCCCCATACCCAATGGCATACCGGCGCGTAAACTAATAGCACCCATGCGCCACTAAACAACAACACTGAGGAAAATTTCATACGTTCGGCAAAACCGCCAATAATTAACGCAGGGGTAATGATTGCAAAGGTCATTTGAAACATGAAAAATAATGGCTCGGGTATGCTACCGAACATACTATCTTTACTGACATTGGCGAGAAATACATTAGATAGGTCGCCTATTAAGGCATTACCTTCGCCAAAAGCTAAGCTGTAGCCAACAACAAACCACAGTAACGAAGCAACACAAGCAATTGAGAAGCACTGCATTAGTACCGACAATACATTTTTACGACGCACTAGGCCAGCGTAAAACAGTGCAAGTCCGGGTAGTGTCATGAATAACACCAGCGCAGTAGCAGTTAATATCCATGCGGTATCACCGCTGTCTAATGTGTCGGCGTATACCGCTCCTGGACAGGCCAGTAATATTAATGAAACTAAGGTTTTCATTGAGATATCCTTTTCTTATTACATTGTTTTTTAAAGTGCTTCCGGGCCGGCTTCACCGGTTCTGATACGATAAACCTGCTCTAATGATGTAACAAAGATTTTGCCGTCACCAATTGAACCACTGCTCGCTGCGGCCATGATAATTTCAATCACTTCGTCAAGCCGATCATCGTTAATCGCCAATTCAATTTTCACTTTAGGAACAAAATCAATGGTATATTCTGCGCCACGGTAAAGCTCAACGTGTCCTCTTTGTCTTCCAAAACCTTTGACCTCAGTGACAGTCATGCCTTTAAATTCTCTCTCGGACAATGCTGTCCGTACATCGTCTAGTTTGTGAGGTTTTACAATTGCGGTGACTAATTTCATATAAACTCCTAAGTTGCTAATATAAGTATTATTTACCCGTATAAAAACACCACGAGAACGCCAACAACCTTACCACGGTTGTTAATTTTTAGTTATCAGTTTTGTATCTAATACCGAGATAATTTGAATAAACATCGCCATAATATTTCACTCAACTAATTGCCTATAATTGTTTTTTGACGATTACAGTCAAAAATAAAAAGCTATACAAAACAATTATTAACAGTAAATCGCCTCTGCATCACAATATTTTGTGAACTTTGCTTTACGGGTAAATTGAATTTGAATCATTTAAGAAACTTGAAACATGTAACAAAATGTTAACAATGGTGCAGTGCGATAATCGCATACCACTTTAGTCTAGTAGACTAAGTAACTATAAAAATAATATAAACAACACAAGTGAACCGAGGAATAATTATGTTAAGAACGGTCTCCAAAATTGTCACTTTAGTCGCTATTTTCGGCTTGTATTCAGCTGCATCAGTCGCTAAACAACATAAAATTGTATTAATACATGGCTTCCAGCCAGGACAACTGTTTTCTCAGCCTGATGTAACGGGTGATGGTGAGAGCTATTGGTCAGGTTATTGGGCCAGCCGCGCTGATGAGCGTATTGATTGGCCTTCAACAGAGCGTGTTGAGGGTAAAATTGCCACCGATTATGTATGGCCAAAATTAAAGTCAATGTCACAATCAGGCCTTTGTAATTCTGGTTGTATATTGGTAACCCACTCAACGGGGGACTTGGTTGCTCGTTACATCATTGAAAACCAGGAAACTTGGTTACAAAACGCGGGTTATGCGCCATTAAATATTGTCGCTACTTACGATATAGCCGGCGCCGGTGGTGGTAGTGAACTAGCAGATCTAGCGGTCAGTTTTGCACAGGGTACAGAAGATTGGACGTTCTTAACAGAGATGGCTCTGGAAGCCTTTTTAGGCGGTGATTTGACTGATAACCTTGGCGTTTTATATGACTTAAAAGTCAACAACGCTCGTCAATTGGCACCATCGCCTGATGCCCGTGTTCCACGCCTGCGCTTTGTTGGTGATGCATCTGAATATCTAGGTGCCACGAGCCCATTTATCCAAGGTAATGATGATGGTGTAGTAGGAACTCACTCTGCGTGTGGTGGTAACCGTCAAGCTAACTTTGGTAGCTGTAGTCGCAATGTTGCCTTGAACGGTAAAATTGAAAATCAGGGTGATGCAGTATCTGGCTTTATGTCTTATCACTACCCAATGCTAATGGGCAGCGATTACAGCCACGGTGGTATTCTTGAGGATTCACGTAAAGGCATGGTAACGGCTGTTTACAGTGGCGTATACTTCAACGACGGCAGCGCGTTTAATTTCAATACCTATACTCAAGAGAGTGGTTGGTGGTGGTGGAAGTCTAACTACCTGTATGTTGAAAATTCAAGCTCACGTAGTCTTTCAAGATTGATATATGATAACTTACCCAATTAATTGGTAAGTGATTTTAACAGGAGTAGATGATGGATAAGAAGCGTAAGCAGGCCTTATTGTTTATTGTATTGTTGTTGTGTTTATTGGTTGTTCAGTGGTTCAGCCAGAACACCACACCATCACAAACAAAACCAGCCAAAGCTGAAAAAACCTCGCACGTGTCATCAGCTCCTGTATCACTGCCAGTGCCAAAAGCACCGGCGGTGGTTTCTCCTAAACAACCTGAGATTGATTCGGTGTCAATGAAATCCAATGCGCTATTTATTGCTGGTGCCTATGCGGATGAACTACGCTATCCCAGTTACTCAAGGCCATTAAGTAAATACGATCTTGATCGCTTAGAGCCAAACTTTTTTGCCGAGCAAAAAGTACCCGTCAATGATGAGGGCGCTGAATTAACCTTATCTCTTGAGAAATACCGTTTTATTTCGCCCGAACCTGTTAATGTTAAATTGTCAGGTGGAGGTATTGAGCACGCAACTGTCTCTTTACGTGCTGTGGGAAGTAATGATGTTGTGGAAGAAGCCCAATTTGAATTTAAAGGCAGTGCCTGGCTAGCAACCCTAGCAGGCGGTAAAGATTATCCTATGGATGCTGAATTGGTGGTTAATACTCGTGTTATGGGTAAATCTATTCCCATGGTAGCCCATCTGAAATATGTTGAACCCACGGCCCGCATTGTTGAGGTTAAGCCGCCAACCGCAAACGGCAGTGATATGCAATTTGAGGTAAAACTAGACGTCACTAAGGCAGGTTTGTATCGTGTAAAAGCCAATTTATTGCGCGCTGACGGCTCACCGATTGCTCATTTGGTCAACAAAAAGAAGCTTAGTAAGGGCAATCAATCCCTTGATTTGAACGCCCATGTATCGGTATTAGAAGGTCAAGTTACGCCATTTATGGTGACCACTTTTACGGTTGAACTAATGTCACCTAAACCGGGTGTAGCAAAGCGTTACGGCTACAGTGATGTTGAGTCCTTGGTGGTCGACGATTTTTCTGTTGATAGTCTGCAGCAGGGAAAGTATCAACCTAATGTTCAAGAGTTACAGCGATTAGAGTTCCTCAAGCAGATGGCGGGTGATTAGTCTTTACTGGTACGGGGCTAATGGAAAGGCCGCAATATTGAATACTTCCTTTATAGAGGGAAATCCTCGGTGTTCTTTCACTGTGTAATTGCAAGCGTTAGAATATTCACTCTGGTTTACATAGGGTGGGTTTGACTGCTGTTTCTAACAACGATACGGTGCATTTTAACATTTACATTGTAATGTGAATCGTCTAATTATTTCGGTACATCAACCACAGTCAGTTTAGTTTCGATCTTGACTGTCTCCATAGATACCCATGGTCCCATTTACCCATTGATATTCAACTAATTGTGAATACACAAAACTCGAGTTGGTAGATACGCTAAATAGTCATAGATATAACTGCAGATTGTCACGATTAGGCAACAGAAAGTTAGTCACGACGTTAGGGGAGTCGCCGAGTTATGAGTGTAAATTCTCAGCTACTAGACAGAGCTATTGGCACGTTAGTTGGTGTAGTTGCTGCCGAACGTTCACTGTCATGGATGTTAGAGGCGCACAAATATTTACCCAAACACTGCGTAGCAACTGAAACATTAAGCTCTCATGATTGCCAACGTTATCCTTTTGCAGCTGACAATATGAGGTTGATTGCAGATAGTTTGATAGGTTGTAAGGGTAACGATTTAAAAGACCAAATGTCGCGTTTAATAGCTTGGCATGCGGCTTCTCCTAATCATTCGTTACCAGAGAGTTTAAACGTTGCCTTGGATTCTGCCCATGAAAACAACTTTTTATTTGCAGGTACCGATGAGGTAGGCCTCTCTGATGGCGCCCATTTGTGCAGGATTGCGCCCATTGCCATTGTAAACCGCAACGCATCGCCACGGCAGTTTTTTGTTGAATCTACCTTAAATGCCTCACTAACCCATGCATCACAACATTGCCAAGATGTCGCCAAGTTCGTCGCTTGGTTTATTCGCCGAGCTTTACATCGCCTACCCAGTGATAGTATTACCGCCTATTTACCATTGGAACAACAGTTTTCAGATTATATTTCATTATTTTGGCATCAAGACGTGGTCGCCATTATTGAGGGCAATTATCGCCGCAAGAATATTGAAGATATCAAACAATACACTACGACTTTAGGTTGTCTGAAGCGTGTTTTGTGGTGTTTGCACAATAGTGCATCCTATACTGATGCAGTTCAGTTAGCTATTGATGTCCAGCACTCGTCATTCAATATCGTGCCTGTGACCGGCATGCTTGCAGGTGCCTGGTATGGTTATAGTAATATCTCAACTAATATTATTACTAATCTGGATGATGTTGAGGAGTTAAAAAGTAGAGCAGAGGCCTTATTAGCCATGTCGTGAGCAGGAAATATGGTTCAACCAACGTAAAAATTTTTTGTTTTAGTTTACGACACGCGACTCTTTTTATCTTGGTTCTGCTTTTGATTGTTGGGGAATAATTTCACACTAATCCCGAGCGGGATTAAATAATTTATTAAAAAGGAAATGTCCTTAACCGTAATAATGTGTTTTGTTTGACGTAAAGCAGCCGTGAGTTCTAATGCCTTAATCTTACTATTCGTGTTTATATGGCGACTATGTGTGTTAATGATAAGCTCATCGGTATGCTCGGGAACTGACGCGAGTACTAATAAAAATGCTGCGCTGTCATCATATTCTTGATGACTGAAATCGATATTTTCAGCGATACCATCAGCACTGTTGAGGTGATATGACACAAGCTGGGCTTGATTGCTTTGGCTGGTTATTAGGGATAACCACTCGTTACTACCATGTAACGATGGCGATTTAAATAAATCACCATTGAACAGCTGTTCACCACTGGGTGTTAATGTTAGCAACGGATTAATGTCTTGATCATGACCGGCTTGGGAATAGAAACACTGTTCCAATGACTCTACAGGCCCATTGTGCTTAACACTCCGGAGCGTGATGTGCGGATTGTATGCACTAATTAAGGACAACATTGGTAAATACAATTGTTCTGTTTTTAACAGTAAATCTCTCGGTTTAAAGTAACTTTTGTTGCTTTCTATGACCTGTTTCAAAAAACTGTAAAACTGCTTTCCTACTCGCCTCTGTTGATTTAAGGTGAGGTGCATGATGTGCCTTACACTGTCAACAGATACCACGTTAAATGGAACGTTTACGCTTTTCAATTTCGGAATTTTGAGAGTGACCGAAGATTTGTTTTGCAAACGTCCTAGCTCACTGGGAAATTGTATTGATGCCCCTGATGCTGATATATCAAGTATCTGCACCTGTTGCGATGAAAACGGTCCAGTTTTTATTTGCGCAGTGATGTCTAATGCAAAGCGTGTTTCTTTGCGTCTATCATGTGTCTCTGTTAATAAGGTAGTTAACGGGTAGCTAGACCGTGATTGTTCAAATAAAGTTGATGGGGTAGGTTCTACACACACCTGCTGTTGTTCAAAGTTCAGAGGAATAGCTGTAAGGTAGGCGATGGCAGACACATCATTTACCTGATCACTTGCTTCCTGATGTCCGTCACATAAGGCCCTAGCTCGTACAAGATGACTATCGCTGACTGGGCGAAACTCAAACATATAAAATGCAAGTGTGTCATTGTTGATACCATACTGGATTAGCTCACCTGCCTGCGGTGCGGTACTGGGCATCATCAATGGCATGCCTTGGTGGTTTTTTGCGCAAACAACAAACTGTTGTTGCTGATAATTGGACACTAAACTATCAAAGGTCTGCTGATCGAATGTAAATTCCCCGTTATGCACAAAACTGTTGGCAGTAACAAAATTACCGCGCGTATGAAACAAATATTTAGGGATATACTTGTTGTTCTTTTGCTGGCAGATGATCGGGACGACAAGGGATTGCGATGTAATGACCTGAGATTGCAGCAGCAATGCCGTTGCCTTTTCAACTTCTTGTTGTTTTGACATCGGAAAACGGTCGTAATTGACACGAATGTAGCGTAAAAGTTGATTGATTACAGCGCGTTTGGGAGACAGTTTTATGGTAACCAAAAGGCAATCACGCGATGTGGTTTGTTTTATTGATGTGACTTTACCCTGACAGACAATTCCATTGTCAGAAATATCTGACAATGGTGGTAATTTCATTGTCACTATATCATTGATATTACGATCAAATGTGTTTGTTACACCCACGACAAATTCGTTTAGTTTAAGTGAGTAAACGCGATGCTTTTTATGTTCTATGTGTTCAAATACGATTTGAAGATTAGGATGTAACGTGGTTTCCGTGGTCAACTTTGGTATTCCACAGGGGTTGACTGAGGGGCAAGTAAATAAGCGAGTTACTTGCTCTTGAGCATATTTTTGTGCATGTTGGAGGTAGGCGCCTTTATCAGCCAGAACATCACAAATGCCGACGCATAAATTTTGATTGTACAATGTCAGTAGGCTGCGCAACTGGCTTTGCCCAATCTTGTCTAGTACAAAATTAAGTCCATTAATGCGTATTGTCTTTAGGGAGTGATGAGCAAATATCTCTTGATTCACGCCTGATTTTGCTGGGGCTAATTGTAGCCTTGCCTGATGTAACAGGTTTTTTTTATCGCTATTGGAGAGCGGACGTAATAACTGTTCCACCTGTAGGTTGTCATGCCGACTTTGAAAGTAAATCAGCTTGTTAATTAAATTTAAGTCGGCAAGGTCAGTATTCATGTGATCGGTTCGTCGTGCCAGCTAATAAAAACTCCAAGTAGTTTATTAGTTGGTTATTTTTCATGTCAACGTCCTGCTAACAACTCATTTTTGTTCTTTTTTCTCAGTTAATTAGCCTCGTCTTACTTGCCAATACCCCCTTCAATTGTCAACAAATTACTATATTGTTGACAATTTATCATTATTTTTACTATAACAAGCGGATAAGTTCAACCATAAGTTCACATAATATTGTGAGTTTTTTTGGGTGGCCTTTTTACTTTGAGTCATATGATTCGAGGATGGCAGTGGATAAGTCATCTCTCAATTTGACATAATCATTGTTAGTCGTTATAACACTGCGTATTCGCGGAGTAGGTTATAGTCTTACGTTAGAGCTTGACCTATACTAATCGTTATCTTGCGTCATGACTTTTAAAAAAGATGTTAGCTATGGAAAAACATGAAGAATTATTGATCTCAATCCGAAAAGTTATTCGCGCAATTGATATGCATTCAAAACAGTTAAATAAGTCATCAGGTCTCACTGGGCCACAATTGTTAATTATGCAGGAGATTGCCCGTGTTAAAGGTGTTACCGCAAGCCAGGTAGCGAAGCAAATCACCCTTAGTGCCGCGACAGTGACCAACATACTCGACCGTCTTGAGAATAAAAAATTAATTACGAGAGTGAGGAGCTCAGAAGATAAGCGCAGGGTCAGTTTGTTTTTGTCAGACACTGGTCGTAACGCGTTAATAGACGCACCACAACCACTGCAAGAGCACTTTATTCAAAATTTCTGCGGTCTACAAAACTGGGAGCAATCCCTATTACTATCATCAATGGAGCGAATTGCTACCATGATGGATGCAACAGAAATTGATGCTGCACCAGTACTAGAAATTGACCCAATACATTTGAGTTCAGAAAAAGAGAGTCGCTAAGCTACTCTCTTAATAAATGTAAAAAATGCAGGTGTTTTTGATATTGGTCAACAATATCATTAATCACTGTTTTCTCAGACCAATTCATAATGTCATAGTCTTGTCCGCCTTCCATTAAGTGGACTTCTGCGCGGCAGTAGGTATCACTGTCATTGGCATCTTCATCTGCAGTAGAATTGAAGTCTGGTTGTGAGTGTTGTTTTTTGTGCACGCCATAGAGGAAATCATGTTCGTCACCGTGAAATACGGTTAATGACAAGCCGCTGGCCGTGGTATCGATTTTTGCTGTAATACCATTTGCCTCAAATTCTGCTTGTACCTTTCTAAACGCATTGGCAACCCGAGTATGCAGAAACCCATCCACATTTTTTTTGTTTGGGGTTGAGAGTATGTTATCGAGTTTCTCCTGCCAATCGTCAGCATGGTTGTAACGTGTCGTCGCTGGGGAGTGCAGTTGTAGACTATTTTGTTTGGCTGATTCGATTTGTAGCGCCTTCATTAATCCGAAACACGCCGCAAGTAATACTATCGAAAACGGTAATGCACTGACAATTGTCATGGTTTGTAAAGCTTCTAAACCTCCCACTAGGGTAAGCACCGCGGCGACCACACCGACGCAGATAGCCCAAAATAAGCGCTGCCAAACAGGTGTGTTGTCTCTTCCATCAGAGCAAAGCATATCAATGACCATGGCGCCAGAATCACACGATGTGACAAAGAAAATGACGATCATGATGATGGACAAGCCCGTCAGAAAAATCGACCACGGAAAATTTTCTAAGAACACAAACAAGCCAACGGCAGAGTTAGCACTGATCATTTGAGATATGTCACTTACACCTTGTTCCACAACTAAAAATAGTGCGGTATTGCCAAATATTGTCATCCACAACAGGGTAAAGGCGGTAGGTACAAGCAATACCCCAGTCATAAACTCACGAATAGTTCGGCCGCGAGAAATTCTGGCAATAAACAAACCTACAAATGGCGCCCATGCCAACCACCAGCCCCAATAAAAAATGGTCCAGCCACCAATCCAGCTTTTCTTTTCGTAAGCGAATAAATTGAAGGTATTAGAAACGAGTTCTGAGAGATAACCGCCAATGTTTTGCACGTATGCCTGTAATAGGAATACCGTTGGACCTAGAATAAAGATTAACAACAGCAATAGGATAGCGAGTCCCATGTTGATTTCAGATAATATTTTAATGCCTTTATCTAAGCCTGTTGCCACTGATATTGAAGCTAGCGCGGTGATCACTAGCATAATCAGCAACTGATTAGTTTGACTTACCTCGATAGAAAAAAGGTAATTTAGTCCAGCATTGACTTGGGTAGCGCCTAAGCCCAGTGAAGTCGCGACACCAAACACGGTGCCTACAACGGCAAAGATATCCACTAAGTGACCAGGCCAACCGTAAATTCTATCGCCAATAACGGGGTGGAGTGCTGAACGCAAAGTCAGTGGTAACCCTTGGCGGTAACAAAAATAGGCAAGAATTAATGCGACGATTGCGTAAATAGCCCAGGCGTGAAATCCCCAGTGAAAAAATGTAATTTTCATGGCTTCTTTCACCGCTTGAAGGGAGCCTTCTTCTGCTGTTGGTGGGGATACGTAATGCATGATTGGCTCAGCAACACCAAAGAACATGAGCCCAATGCCCATGCCCGCAGCAAACAGCATAGATATCCACGTCGCCAATGAATAGTCAGGCGTTGAATGATCTGGACCCAACTTTATGTCACCAAACCGCGACACGCTCAAATACACCACAAAACCAAGAATAACTGCCACGGTCATGACATAAAACCAACTGCCGTTTTCTGTTATTCCGGCTTGTAGGGATGAAAATAGCCCGTTGGCGATGTCGGGAACAACAAGAGTCGAAATTAATAAGCAAACAATAACTACGGCAGAAGTAAAAAAGACCGAAGGGTTAATTTTTGAAAAGTCTAGCTTCATAAGAATTTACATGTCTAAAGTTTAGATTACACAACATTATATAGGGTTTTTAATCATCAAGAAACGTTTATACAGCTCAATCATTGGAGTATTTACTGTTTATTGACCTCAGAACCAAGAACCGTAAGGGACCTATATAGTTTCAACACTAACTAATTTATGCTATGGTGTGGCCGGAGTTATAACGAGTTATTAATAGCAATGCACTAATTATTTTATTTTGTATTGCTATTAATAAAACAGATTTTTCAACTTTTAAGAGAGATAACTATGTTTCAACGCAAGGTTCTATCCTGTGCCGTTTTATCAGCTTTAGGTTTGTCAGTTCCCTACAGTGTAAATGCAGATACCACTGAACTAGAGGTCATTGAGGTTACCGCCACTAAAAGAACTCAAAATATTCAATCCACGCCAGTGGCTGTGCAAGCATTGAGTGAAGCAGCACTAAAAGACAATAATATTGGTAATTTTGACGACTTTGTTAGATATATGCCAAATGTTACGGTTGGCGGGCGTGGGCCAGGTCAGGCTGATGTATTTATTCGTGGTATGGCGATCCAACCCATTGCGGTCATGTTGTCGGGTGCACAAGGTACAAGTCCAAATGTTGCACTGTATCTAGACGAGCAGCCAGTCACAGCACCAGGTAGAAACTTAGATGTCTATGCAACTGATTTAGAGCGTATTGAAGTTCTAGCAGGCCCTCAAGGAACCTTGTTTGGAGCCAGTTCTCAAGCAGGTACCGTACGCTATATCACTAAGAAACCAGACACCAGCAGTTTTGAAGCCGGTTTCACATCAGGGTTGGCAAGTACTAAATCAGGCGAAATGAGTAATAATGTGGAAGCATTTATCAATATTCCCATTAGCAGTGATCTCGCGTTTAGAGCCGCTATGTACTCGGTGAACAAAGGTGGTTACATTGACAATGTGTACGGTGAGTTCACATTAGATCCAAGTATCAACCCAGATGTGGCTGAGGGGATCAAAAATTTAGCTGATGATACCGTTTATCAAACGACTAACAACACACACCTCATTGAAGATGACTTTAACGACAGCTTTTACGAGGGTGCGCGTTTCGGTTTGAAATATAACCTTAATGATGATTGGGAGTTATTGCTTCAGCATACTCAGCAGGAGCTAGGTGCTGATGGTGTATTTGATTACGATCCGGAAGTGGGTGATTTAGAAGTACAGCGTTATTTTGGTGACAAATTACGTGATGAGTTTTCACAAACAGCATGGACCGCAACAGGCGCAATTGATGAGCTGGAAGTGGTTTATACCGGTGCATTTTTGGACCGCGAAGTTGAACAGTCAATTGACTACACAGGTTATAACAACGGCGGTGGCTATATCGCTTATTATACCTGTAGTTATGCGTCTGATGATGTCACTTACAGAGAATGTCTGGATCCAACCAAAGGATTCAAGGGCGGTCAAGAACAAACACGTATGACACACGAGTTCCGCGTGGCAACAGATGCTAATGAGAGTCTTCGTTTCATCGCGGGTGTGTTTTATGATGATTTTGAAATCAAAACTCAGGACGACTATGTTTATGTCGCAGCGCCTCAACTAGGCTTTGCACCTAACGCGCCTATTCCCACAGCGAATAACATCAACCCCAACACACGCCCAGCGGGTGTTACATTTTTTAATGACGTGACGCGTACCGAAGAGCAAATTGCTGTATTTGGTGAAGCCGCTTACGACATCACTGAACAATTAACCGTGACTGCTGGCTTGCGCTGGTACGATATTGAGTCTGACTTTAGCGGTTCATCAAACTTTGCTCAATTAGGCACGGACGGTGATAGTGGTCGTGATTACGATAGCTCAGGTGGTCACACGGACGAACCTCTGCAAATTTCTGACATCATTACTAAGGTCAATGTTAGTTATCAAGTAAGCGATGATCTACTGACTTATGCTACGTATTCTGAAGGCTTCAGACCGGGTGGATTTAACCGTGGCGGTGGTGTTGCGTCTAGTAATGCTAATTACCCAACGGTGGGTGTTACTTATGACACGGATGACGTGACTAACTTAGAGTTTGGTTGGAAAGCGATGTTGCTAGACAATACGTTACGTTTTAACGGTAACATTTACTCTATTGCCTGGGACAACATGCAGGTGTCGCGTTTTGACCCAGTCAACGTATCAATCTTAACCTTTATTGAAAATGCAGCAGATGCAGAAATATTTGGTT
>JBELHI010000016.1:14060-34914 GCA_042091475.1 Alteromonadaceae bacterium | reverse complement strand
TAATAAACATACTATCGCGCACAACAAAGGTGCCATAGGAGTTGAGTATTAGGCGGATTCCAATGGTATTTTGTCTTCAATGAAGTGAATTTCTAAAAACTATCCCGAGTGAAAGTAATATAATCAGAAACAATACAGTGGGGCGCTCACCGTATTGACGGTAAGGTGTATTACCTGAGTAAGCCTTAAGGGTATGGGTTAGTACTGCGGGTTGAAACTGCGGTAGTTGTGCTTCAATCACCCCGGTTGGAGAAATAATAGCGGTAACCCCGTTGTTGGTACCTCTGATAACCGGTAAGCCAAATTCAAGGGCTCTCATTTGTGCTATTTGTAGGTGCTGATGGGGACCATGGGAATCTTTAAACCATGCATCATTACTCACGGTTAACAAGGCGTCAGTGTTGCGGGTTATGTTTGCCCGTATTTGCCGCGGAAATGCTATTTCAAAGCAAATAGCGGGGACAAAATGCCAACCATTAGCAACCAGATTAGGCTGCACATAGTCGCCACGGGTAAATGACGACATGGGTAAATCAAAAATTGGCGCTAGTTTTCTTAACCATTGTTCAAAAGGCACAAACTCACCAATGGGAAGAAGATGGTGCTTGGAAAATCGGTAGTGATCTTGATAGGTGTATTCAGGCTCCTTTTGTGCTGGATGCCGCTTACCTAGACTGACCACGTTGTTAAATGCAATCCTACTGTCAAAGTCGTAATCAAGTAAGCCTGTTAACAGTCCAGTGTTGGTGTCAAAGGCTTTATTATCAAGCTCGTTTAAAAATGGTTCAGCCAGTGGTTCAATTCTGGGTATTGCTGCCTCTGGCCACAATATAATATCAGTGCTATGCCACAATTTAGACGTCAAATTTTGATAGCGTTGCATAGTTGGCTCGTCTTGTTCGGGAACCCAGCGCAATTCTTGTGCGATATTACCTTGAATGACTGCTACTTCGGCACTTTTATTGGATGACGTTACCCACTCAATAGGGGATATCAGCATTGTCATCAAGCTAATTATCAACACTAGGCAAAGGCTTAGAGTTTTTGTTACCTTGGTAACCTTGGTAATAGTTAATGACAATAAAAGGCTAAGCCAAACCACCAGGACAGCAACACCGGTTTCACCCAGAATTGGGATCCATGCAGCAAGTGGACCTTCTACCTGAGTATAACCAATGGACAGCCATGGGAATCCGGTAAACAAAGTGCTTCGGAGATACTCTGTGACATACCAGAGCAAGGGAAGAACAAAAAACCAATAGTTTACATTGATCTTATTCAACACCCAGACGGTTATTGTGGGATAAACACTCAAATACAGTGCTAACAACAACATAAGAGCTAATGAAAATATTAAAGGCAAACCACCAAAGCTGTGGATACTTATGTGAACCCAAGACAATCCTGCAGTAAACCAACCCAAGGCAAAACAAAAGCCCAATGTTACTTTGTGCTTGGGTTTACAGTGAATAATACACAGAAAGAAAAGAGTACAGCATAAAAAAGGCAGCCAAGTGACGTTATAAGGGGCGTAGCTAAACGTAAGTAAAGCCCCTATACATAACATGAATAAGGCTTGGAACCCTGGGTGAAGCCTATTCATGCTCGGCGGTAGATTCCTTGGGTAGTGATACTTTCAATTGAATGAGTCGTCTGGAATCAGCATTGGTGATTTTAAATGAAATGTCATTAATGGTTACTTCATCACCCGTGTTTGGCATATGGCCAAATGCTTTAAGTACAATACCACCAATGGTGTCAGCGTCTTCTTCATTAAAGTCTGACTCAAAAAACTCGTTAAAGTCATCTACTTCAGTCAATGCTTTTACTGAATAGGTGTGCTTGTTCAGAGGACGTATCAATTCATTGTCGTTCTCTTCAACGTCAAACTCGTCCTCTATCTCGCCTACAATGAGTTCAAGAATGTCTTCTATGGTGATAAGTCCTGATACGCCACCATATTCGTCAACCACGATAGCCATGTGGTAGCGTTTTAACCTAAACTCTCTTAACAAGGCGTCAACCCGTTTGCTCTCTGGAACAATAACGGCAGGACGTATTATGGATTTCAAATCAAAGGTTTTTTCAGCATCAAACGTGAATGACAGTAAGTCTTTAGCAAGAAGAATACCTTCTATATGGTCTTTATCTTCATTGACAACGGGGAATCTTGAATGGGCAGATTCAAGCATGACCGGCAGGAACTCTTTTGGTGCTTGCTCTATATCAATGGTTACCATCTGTGCCCGAGGGATCATAATGTCACGAACCCTGAGTTCGTTTACTTCCATCACACCCTGAATCATTTCACGGGTTTCTGGGTCAATCACGTCGCGAGATTCAGCTTCGGCTATCAATTCCGCTAGCTCTTCTCTGTTTTTCGGCTCTCCGGACAAGGTTTGAACTATTTTTTCTAACCAAGTTCTTGAAGAGCCGTTGGCAGAGTGGGGGTTGTCGTCGCTCATTAGCTAGTTGTATTTCCTTTAGTGGTTATAAATATCAGATTAATTGGGTTGATACGGATCGTCAATATTTAGTTTGCTGAGAATCGATATTTCTAACGACTCCATTTCATCGGCGTCGCTATCCTCTATGTGATCATAACCTAGCAAATGTAGGGTACCGTGAATAATCATGTGAGCCCAATGGTGTTGACTGGGTTTAGCCTGTTCAATAGCCTCTTGTTTGACTACGTCAGCGCAGACCACCAGATCTCCAATAAATGGCATCTCTATCCCTTCAGGAACTTCAAACGGGAAGGATAACACGTTGGTGGGTTTGTCTTTACCGCGATATTGACAATTTAGCGTTCGGCTTTCTTCAATATCAACAATTCGCACAGTGACTTCTGATTCCTGTAACGCCATAGCCTCCATGGTTATGGTTAACCAAGCAAGGACATCGGTCTCCTCAGGTAGATCTGGCGAACGACTAACACATTGATAATCCAGGGTAACCATACGAACTACTCTGGACTCTGCTGTTGACGTAATTTTTTGGCCTCGTCTTGGGCTTTTTCGTAACGTTCATAAGCGTTAACAATCTTGGCAACAATGGGGTGTCTAACAACATCGTTTGCATTAAAGAAGTTGAATGACAAATCTTCTACGCCCTGAAGTACATCAATGGCGTGACGTAAGCCGGATTTAGCGCCCCTAGGTAAGTCAATTTGTGTAATGTCTCCAGTAACGACAGCACGCGAATTAAAGCCAATACGGGTCAAAAACATTTTCATTTGCTCAACCGTGGTATTTTGACTTTCGTCTAGAATAATAAATGCATCGTTTAGGGTTCTACCACGCATGTAAGCCAGTGGTGCTACTTCAATTACGTTACGTTCAATCAACTTTTCCACTTTTTCAAAACCGAGCATTTCAAACAGGGCGTCATAGAGTGGACGTAGGTAGGGGTCAACTTTTTGTGACAAGTCACCAGGTAAAAAGCCGAGCTTCTCACCTGCTTCAACGGCTGGTCTGGTTAATAAAATGCGTCGTATTTCCTGACGTTCCAATGCATCAACAGCACAGGCGACGGCAAGGTATGTTTTACCTGTTCCCGCCGGACCAATACCAAACGTAATGTCGTGATTGATCACGTTAGTCACATATTGTGCTTGATTTGGATTGCGCGGTTTAACCACACCGCGCTTAGTTTTTATATGAACTTCTTTACCATAATGGTGGCTGTGACCTGATTGCAAACAATGGGCTTCTTGTATTGCTAGATGAACCTGGTCGGGTTCCAGCTCAGGATCTTGACCCTTGATGGCTTGTGTTTCTATGTACAACAGCTTCAATAATTCTAAAGTGGCAGTTGACTGTGTTTGTGGCCCAATGACTTTAAACTGATTACCTCGATAGGTTATTTCTACACCCAAGCGACGCTCTATCTGTTTTATGTTGTCATCAAAGGGCCCGCATAGGGCTGATAAACGTTTATTATTTTCTGGCTCTAAACTAATTTCTTGGCTAATCAACTGACTCAATGTTTTACTCCGTGTAACTTGTTACGGTTGAAATTGCACTGCACCGGTTTCATCCGGTTGCGCAATTGCCTGAGTTTGTATGATGGATTGAGGAGACACACTCACGCGTAGTCCCATATCTGCTTCCCGCCTAACGGCTAATCCCCGCAATGAGTTTGCAAATACATCGGTAATCTCAACATCTAAAAATTCACCAATCATATCAGGTGTACCTTCAAAATTTACCACCCTGTTATTTTCAGTACGGCCCATTAACTCCATTGGATTTTTCTTACTGGGTCCTTCAACTAAAATTCGTTGTGTAGTACCCAACATGCCACGGGCAATCTTTAATGACTGTTGGTTTATTCGTTGCTGCAATAAATACAGACGCTGCTTCTTAGTTTCTTCAGATACATCGTCCGGTAAATCTGCCGCGGGTGTGCCGGGGCGAGCACTGTAAATAAAACTAAAGCTCAAATCAAAATCAACCGCTTGAATAAGATCCATGGTCGCTATGAAGTCAGATTCGCTTTCGCCAGGAAACCCAATGATAAAATCTGATGACATGCAGAGGTTGGGGCGAACTTTGCGTAAGCGACGAATTTTTGACTTGTACTCAATGGCAGTATGACCGCGCTTCATCATGGTTAATATACGGTCTGCACCGGATTGCACAGGTAGGTGCAAATGGTCAACTAATTCAGGGATATCAGCATAGGCATCAATGATATCGTCGGTAAATTCTACTGGGTGAGATGTGGTATACCTGATACGGTCAATGCCATCAATAGCGGCGATTAAATGCAGTAGTTCGGCAAATGTACAGACGCTATCATCGTAATTGTTACCACGAAAGGCGTTTACGTTCTGTCCCAGTAAATTAACTTCGCGAACGCCTTGTTCGGCTAGTTGTGCGATTTCAAAAATGACGTCGTCTACGGGACGGCTTACTTCTTCACCACGGGTGTAAGGCACTACACAGAATGTACAATATTTGGAGCAGCCTTCCATGATAGAAACAAAAGCACTGGGACCTTCAGCTCTTGGCTCAGGTAAACGGTCAAACTTTTCAATCTCAGGGAAGCTGATATCTATCATAGCTTTTTCGCCACCCTTGATACTGTTAATCATTTCAGGCAGCCGGTGTAAGGTTTGAGGGCCAAACACAATATCAACAAAGGGTGCCCGTTGACGAATAACATCACCTTCTTGGGACGCAACACAGCCACCCACGCCAATAATCAAATCGGGCTTAGTGTTTTTAAGTTTTTTCCATCTACCCAACTGATGAAATACTTTTTCTTGAGCTTTCTCACGGATTGAACACGTATTCAACAAAATAACGTCTGCATCTTCTGCTTGTTCCGCAAGGGCATAGCCGTGTGTTGAATCTAATAGATCTGCCATTTTCTCTGAGTCGTACTCATTCATTTGGCAGCCCCAGGTTTTGATAAATAACTTTTTGCTCATTTTTTAAACCGTTGTTTTGCGCATTCAGCTGCGGTGTCTATGGCGCGTAGCGATGCTATGGTAAATATTCGCATATTTTAACGTTATTAAGGTGCAGTTGCCAGCGCCAAAGTAAAATACCTTTATGTGGCTTTTTGAAGAGGGGGAAATTTATTCAGGCTAATGCAATTTTTTTATATATTTGTTAGCCTTAGCATTCAAGCTTACAGGAGTAGTATCAGTCATGAGCGTTTCCCAAGATAGCAATATTACCGTGATAGGTGGCGGTATGATAGGTAGCTGCTTAGGCCTTGGGCTTGCTCAACAAGGTCACCCAGTATCTATTGTTGAGCCATATCAACCCAAGCCGTTTGACGCGCAAGAATCGCCAGATTGTCGGGTGTCAGCGGTCAGCATATCATCCATTAAGTTATTGAAGTCGCTGAATGTTTGGCAACGTATTATGGACATGCGAAGCCAACCATATAATACAATGACCGCATGTGAATATGACGCTGCTAAGGTTGAATTAACTGCCGAATCAGTTGGCCAAACGTGTTTAGGACATATGATTGAGAATGGAGTTTTACAGCGTGCTTTGTATGAAGCTTGCATGGCTCACGACAACATTCAGTGGCTAAATCACGGATTTAAACAGCTAGTTAGCAATAATGCCAACCATGGCAAGTCGGTGATCTTGGATAATGGACAAAAAGTTTCAACTTCTATGGTTGTTGCGGCTGACGGTGCTAATTCTCGCGTGCGCAATGCGCTGTCTATTGGTGTTACGGGTTGGCAATACAAACAACATGTACTCGGGGTTGTTATTGAACACGATGGCGATATTGATAACAGTTGTACTTGGCAACAGTTTTCACCTTCAGGACCTATGGCGTATTTACCCCTTTACGACAACTATGGATGTCTTGTCTGGTACCACACCCCAGAGGTAGTAAAAGAACTATCAAACGCAAACACGGATACGTTACAACAACATATCATTCAAGCCTTTCCTGCAGTATTAGGTGATTTTAAGGTCATCAAAAAAGCGTCTTTCCCCATCGCTAGACATCACGCCCAGCGCTATTCTAGGGACAACGTTGTATTGGTTGGAGATGCTGCTCACAGTATAAATCCACTGGCAGGGCAAGGATTGAACCTTGGGTTTCACGATGTTAATACCTTATTAAAACTCATCAAAGAGGATTTATCTGCTGAGTCACTGACGCGAATATTCCGAGAGTACGAAACAATTAGACGGCCTCATAACCAAGCCATAATGACGGCTATGGATGTATTGTACGCTACTTTCTCTAACGACTTTCTCCCAGCCAAAATTACGCGTAACCTCGCAATGAAATTAGCAAGCAACGGATTTTTAAATAAAAAAATTCTTAGGTATGCATTGGACTTATAACACTGATACGAATCATTCGCCTGCGGCGAGAAAGATTTAAGGTGCATTTAACATAAGGTTTCAAGGTTGAGGGTTGATGTTCAATCCTTGCATATAGTATACAAGAAATAAATTTTAAAATTCTGCAACCCTTGCCTTAGAATTACGTCTTAAAATACATAAGCAACTATTTATTGTGGTGGCAAGTGGCAATAATCAATCTTTTTAATCGCAAACAATCAGCGCAAGATGATTTTACAATTTGGATAACACCCTTTGTTAAATCCTTACACGCAACTGCGTTTCATTACACCCGTAACGCAAGCAATGCAGAAGATTTAGTTCAGGAAGTGATGACTGAAGTCTATGTGCGAGGTACGTGGAAGTCCGCGGAGAATCCTAAGGCATGGCTGACGCGCTGTTTGTATCACAGGTTTATTGACCAGTATCGCAAACATAAAAAACTTTCATTAGTGGATAATTTAGATGATGTTGCAGAGCCCATGGGAGATGGCTGTCCAAGCGAAAATATCACTAACAAACAATTAAACAGTGCCATTGAAGCCTTACCAGCCAATCAGCGGGCACTCGTATGTTTATGTGATATTGAGGGGTATACCTTAGTAGATCTCAGCAATATATTACAAAAACCATTGGGCACCTTGAAATCTGATTTACACCGCGGACGCCAACGAATTAAAAAAGCATTAACAGCGCAACCATTTGAGCAGCCAGTGCGTCATATAGTTGAGGGGAAATAATATGAACAAATACGACGAGGTGGCAGCATTAGTAGAAGATTACTGTGATGGTAATCTGGATGCTGAACAACAACGTGATGTTGAGCAAAAAATACAGCAATGCTCATCATTCAAAGAGGCTTATGAGTGCCAGTTGCAGTATTTGGCGCTAATGTCTGAACAGCAAAGTGAAGTGCCGCCATTAAGCAATTATGATGTTGGGAAAATGGTAAATCATGTTGTGTCGTCGGGTACCAATAATAATGGTAGTTTTTGGCGTGGTTTTGCTGCTGCTAGCGTATTAGCGGCCAGTTTATACAGTATGCCCATGTTATTTGTTGATACGCCAGCGCCGCTGCTGCTGAGTCAGGGGATCATTGATACAGAGGTAACGTTAGTGATTGATTCACCTGAGGATATCGCCAATGCTGAATTTACTATTGAACTCCCAGAACGTATTGCTCTGCAAGGTTATGATGAGTTTGATGAGTTAAATTGGGTGTTAGATTTCTCTAAAGGGAAAAACGCCATTAGTTTGCCCATTCAGATAGCAGCAGGTATTGATTTGTCTGAACCCGTATTAATAAAAGCAGTCATTGATAACGGAGAGGAACAGCGTTCATTCGAGTTATCCATTGATTTAATTGAAAACGAAACAGCTTATATCCAAGAGAATAAAAGACCATTAGTTTAGTTAGATTATTGAGGAAGATATTTTATGAAACATTACAGTATTTTAGTAGTAACAATCGCGCTTTTATTTGTCAGTTCAGTGAGTGCGGTTGAAGACAAAGACAAACTGGATGATGTGACAATGAAAATTGCTCATCACAAAATGGCAAGGGCAGAGGCGTTGGGCGCTACCGTTAGAGAAACCGTGCTTGAGTATATGCTGGAAATGGGCGATATCACACACGAAGAAATAGAAACAATGAAAGATGAAAGAACTGCTGATATTGCTGAAATGCGTACGTTACGAGAAGCTGGGGATAAAGAAGGCTTGGCAATCAAACACAAAGAAATGCGTGAAAAACGAGCAGCTCGGAAGGCAAAAGTAAAACAATACGTAAGTGATAATCCAGAATTAGCCACGCGTATACAATCTGCAACCTTTGAAACACGTAAAAAAATAAAACGTAAAATGAGAAAAAAGTTTGCTAACAAATATCGCAGACATAACGAGGAATCAGATACAAACGAGTAGTTTATATTAGTTCCATGTTTGCACCTAAGGTCATAAATATAAGGTTTTGTAGTTTTTATTTATGACCGTTTTTTTATGAGTTGTTGTAGGTCATTGCCGACAGAGCGCGTATTTTTTAAGGTGTTATTTTTCCAATAAAATCCTACCTAATATTAATATTCCATTAGTTTCAGCTGTTTAAGATATTTTTCATAATTTAGTTTGGTATCAAACTACATTCCTTCACTATTTACTACAAACCTTAAAATCAAAACTTCAACCTATACTACTTTTGGTCAGTTACAAGGTGTTCCAAGCTTGTAACAAATAAATTCTACGTTAGGGAAAACGGAATGATTAAAGGTCTTTATTGGATTATTTGGCTTACGTTAGTTTTATCAGTGCATCAGGTGCTGGCGGCAACACCCCATGAGGTAAGTTTCAAATTTGGCGGATGGAGCCATCACACTGACGAATTGAGCCAAGCACTTATACATGCAAGCGGCGATGAAGATTGGCAGTTTAATGAAGATCACAATGGTTATGGTTTGGATTATGCCTACAAATTTAACCGCAATTGGCAATGGTTTAGTGGTTTTTTCCAAATGAAAGACTCCTACAATCACCGTTTTACCACCGTTGGCTCTGGCTTTAGATATCGTTATCCTTTGCAATGGCTACCCACCAGCTCGGTGGATTTTAATTTATCTCTCATGTTCTTAAAACGGGGTCAACTGATTGACCGTTCCAGCTATCAAGTGTCACGTTACAATACAAAACTATTGCGCCATGACTATAGTATTGACAGCGCGTCCTTCACCTACTTAATGCCCTATATAACAGTGAATATAATGGACAAATTTAATGTGGACTTAATGGTTTTGCCGGCGAAAAAGTCGATATTATTTGAAAACATTAACGGTCAACTCAAACAGCAAGAAGAGACACCAACAACCTACTTTATGAGATTTGGAATACGGTTTTAGACATAATAGTCTTGCTGTACTTGAACGTTAACGTGGCGATATACCCATAGCTTTAATGCAGTGAGTATTTAAAAAGCTAGTAGTATTCAAAGTTCCATACGAATAACGTCAATTTGACGCGAGTAGTGAAAGACACAGAGCAACAAAACAGGTAAACTTCGCAGCAATTTTATGGTTAGGCTAAGTATACATTTGTTAAGTTCTCCCGTTCAAACAACGCAACGCGAACCTCGCGTGGCACTGAAACAATATTTTGGTTATGACAATTTTCGTCAAGGTCAGAAGGAGGTCATTGACGCCGCGTTAGCGGGGCGAGACAGTCTAGTGTTAATGCCAACTGGTGGCGGTAAGTCACTCTGTTACCAGATCCCAGCCATTGTGTCTGACGGGTTGACGGTAGTTATTTCACCGCTCATATCTTTAATGAAAGACCAAGTAGATGCACTGTTAGAAATGGGCGTACCTGCCACGTATATCACCTCAGGCTTGACACCTGAACAACGCGTACAACGATTTAATGGATTGCAGAACAATGAATACCGCTTGTTGTATGTTTCTCCAGAACGCTTGCTCACCTCAGATTTTTTACAACGCATGGCAACCTTGCCCGTTCGCCTATTTGCGGTTGACGAGGCCCATTGTGTTTCTCAGTGGGGACATGACTTCCGCAAAGAATATACCCGCTTGGGTTGGTTAAAACAGCAATTTCCAACTATTCCTATGATGGCATTGACCGCTACCGCAGATCCCGCAACACAACAGGATATATTGGAGCAATTGCAGTTAACAGAACCACTCATCTATTGTGGTAGTTTTGACCGTCCCAATATTCGTTACACATTAGTGGAACGGTACCAACCGTTAAAACAAGTACTGGATTACCTAAAAAAGCAGGAAGGCAGTGGCATTATATATTGCAATAGCCGAGCAAAAGTGGATGAGTTGAGCGCAAAGCTAGCAGCTAAAGGTATAAGCTGTGCGGGTTATCACGCGGGTAAAGAATCAGAAGAGCGGGATCATGTTCAGCGTCAGTTTATTCAAGACAACATTGATGTCATTGTTGCTACTGTGGCGTTTGGTATGGGGATCAATAAATCTAACGTGCGGTACGTAGTGCATTATGATTTACCTCGCACCATTGAAGGCTACTATCAAGAAACCGGCAGAGCAGGGCGCGACGGTATGCCTGCAGAAGCTCTGCTGTTAACTGACGAAAAAAGCATTGCCCGCATTAAACAATGGATCAGTACAACGGAGGATCCTCAAAGACAACAAATTGAATTGCAACGTTTTGCTGCAATGCAGGCATTTGCTGAGGCGCAAACCTGTCGTCGACAAGTGCTGTTAAATTACTTTGCACAATACAATGATACCGCCTGTGGTAACTGTGATATCTGCCTTGATCCGCCAAAGCGTTTTGATGGCACTCAACTGGCACAAAAAGTCCTGTCGTGTATCTACCGACTGGGACAACAGTTCACCAACCAATATGTGATTGATGTACTGCGAGGGAAAAAACATAAGCGTATTGTTGACAACCAGCATGACAAATTATCAACCCATGGTATTGGCGCAGAACAACAGGACGTCTACTGGCACAACATTATCAACCAACTCATCCATCAGGGATTTATCCGAGTGGACATTACTCAACACGCCATGTTGAAGCTAACAGAGGCGACACGTCACGTGCTTAAGGGCGAGGTATCAGTAACCCTAGCACTACCCAGACTATCACTCACCAGTAGCCGTCCTGCAAAAGTGTCATCGCAAAATTATGATAAACGCTTGTTTGCTCGCTTGAAGCATGTGCGTAAACAATTAGCCGAGGAACACAAGGTGCCGCCTTATGTGATTTTCAGTGACGCTACCTTGGCGGAAATGGCTGAGTATTTACCCGACTCACGGGTTGCATTACTTGAAATCAGTGGTGTGGGTAAGACTAAACGCGACCGCTACGGCGATGCGTTTTTAAATGTAATGCGCCAATTTGTCGCAGATTAAATCTGTAGCTCAGCAGCAGAATTATTCCGTGTTTATTACGCCCTCAAGCTCCATATTTCGTCTTACGCCAAACGTTAATTCCAACTGTTTTTGTAATTTTTTACTTCCGTCGCATTTATATTTGTCGTAATGCCAACTGCGTATTGGTTCTAACTCTGTTAATGGCCAATAGGTCGGCACTGTTCATTAAAAGTTGTAAGGGTTGGATAGGGTAAGTGTAGGTA
This sequence comes from Alteromonadaceae bacterium, assembly GCA_042091475.1. Classification (GTDB taxonomy): domain Bacteria; phylum Pseudomonadota; class Gammaproteobacteria; order Enterobacterales; family Alteromonadaceae; genus CAXRGH01. The sequence goes on along the minus strand of JBELHI010000016.1, from coordinate 22,965 downwards.
AAGTGATGCAAATTCAGATTGTTAGATTGAAGTGTGGCCTTGGTTTGTGTAACGTTACTAGGTGATTGTTACTTTAGGTTAGATACCACATCGTGGTGTTAAGCTATCCATTTATGTTACGAATATTGAGCGTGTATTATGAACTTAGACAAATCAACAAAGCGTATCGCAAAGCGAGTCAGTAAAGGCTTTCAGGGCTATCCTCAGATTTCATTATCGTATTTTGGTCAGTCTGCTGAGTGTGCAACGGAGGTCGTAATGGGCTTCGTGTCACACGAAGGTGCAGAGGTTATGGAGCAGCGCTTTGTCTCAGAAACAGACGTGAGACAAGATGAGACAATACAGACCACCTTATTAAAAGTAATTGAAAGAGCTGAAGCAAAAACGGTGGTTGAACATCCACTTGTGGTAACACAAACCAAATAATCGAGGTTTAACGCTTAACGTTGTCAACATAAAAATCTCGCTCCCCGTATCAGAGGGAGCGGCACTTTAGACTGCGGTTAATGTACTCAGTAGCTACATGACTCACAGTGTAGATAAAGTCCATTAGGATCGTTAAATTGGGTTAATGACGAGATATCTTGTAATACTTTTTGAATTGCGATTTTTACCGTTATGTCAGCCGACAATTGTTGCTTTGTTAGGGGAGGCAACCAGCTTTTTATGGTGCCAAATAGCTCCTGTAGCACCATTTCTTCTGGCGACTTATCACGCTCTAGGTAGAAGTGTTCGTAGCTTTCTAATCCAGCTAAGGTGGCCGCCGCTTCAATAGCATCATCAATGTCACCAAGGTGATCTACTAAGCCATGTTGCAGTGCCGCTTGGCCGGTCCAAACCCTCCCTTGGGCTACCGCATCTACTGCTTGGTAACTTATGCCGCGGGTGTTAGCCACCAGCTGAACGAATTTGTGATAGTTATTTTCGACGCTCATCTGGATCATTTGACCGGCTTTGGGGTTTAACGCCCGTAACGGTGATAATCCTGATAGTTCCGTTGTACCCACACCGTCATTATTAATACCAAGATAATCCATGCCTTTTTCAAACGATAAAAACATACCATAAACCCCAATAGACCCCGTGATGGTAGAGGCTGATGCCCATATTTCATCTGTTTCTGTTGCTATCCAGTAACCACCTGACGCAGCGACAGAACTCATGACAGACACCACGGGTTTTCCTGCTGTCTTTAAGGCGACGATTTGTTGTCTAATAATTTCGGAGGCAAAAGCACTGCCTCCAGGAGAATCTATATACAGCACTACCGCTTTTACTGTGTCGTCTAGTCTCGCTTTTCGTAGCAAGGCTGCGGTTGAATCACCACCAATATCTCCCTCAGCCTGTCTACCGTCCAAAATCGTGCCTTTTGCAGCTATTACTGCCACATTGTCGTTTGAAAATTCAGCCGGAGAAGGCTGACCACTGGTGGCATATAAATAATCGTCGTAGTTAATGTGTCTGTAGCCTCTGTCTGATTCGCTACTGGCAACCAGTGTGTGCATAAATTCACGAAATTCCTTGCGAGTAACAAGTTTATCCACCCATTGGTTGTCTACCGCGTACTGGGCATAATTTCCGTTGGTTTGTGCCAATTTGTTTAACAAGCTGTCTAAGGTTTCATCAAAATTATTAAGTTCCATTGAACGATTAATGCTGACTGCTTGCTTGTACTCATACCACAGCGAATCTATCCATTCTAAATTTGCTGCCATGGCTGACTCAGACATGTCACTGCGGATATAAGGCTCAACAGCACTTTTGTATGTGCCAACTCTGAATACGTGGGCAGTAATATTGAATTTTTCTAATGCATCTTTGTAGTAGTTTTGATAGCGTCCAAAACCATCTAAAAACACTGCGCCCATGGGATGCATAAACAAGTTGTCGGCGGAGGATGCTAATAAATATTGGTTTTGGCTGTAGTAATCAGCGTTTACATTTACAGTTTTACCCGTTGACTTAAAATCTTCTAACGCGGCATTAATACTGAATAGTTTGTCTAGGCCAGCTCTATTGAGGCGGCTTACATCAAGCACAATGGTTGTGATCCGTGCATCATCCTTAGCCCGACTAATTGCGGTCAGTACATCTTGAAGTAACACCTCACGAAATTGATCTGGCCCCGCAGCTATTTCATTTTCAAGTTGTTGAAACGGTGAAATAAAGCGTTTTTGAATAACTAAGTCACCAGACAAGTTGAGTACTAACGCTGACTCGTTTTGTACCGTGACAGTTTCTTCCGAACTAAAAAAAGCCGATATCAAAACCAAGCCAATAATAAATACACAAACATTAATAATACTATTTCTGACAAATTTGAGTAACGAACCAATGGCACTGAAGAGTTTTTTTAACATGGCTAACCTTACGTTTATTATATGATTTAATGAAAATTAATAAATACTATAACGCATATAACCTGCCTTCGTATCAGTAGTTTAATATATTTATTATACTTTCCTTATGTGTTGACTTCCCCTTCTGGTCGGATGTGTATATTATATGTAAATACTGTTACTTTTTGTGTGTGTTTATACAAGGTGAATTACGTGGAAAACAACAACTATCCTCACTTATTTGAACCCCTTGATCTTGGCTTTACCCAATTACCTAATCGCGTGCTGATGGGCTCCATGCATATTGGCTTGGAAGAGGAGCCAGAGGGATTTGAAAAATTGGCACAATTTTATGCCGAACGTGCTGCCGGCGGGGTTGGATTGATTGTGACAGGTGGTGTTGCACCTAACCGAGCGGGTTGGGTTATGCCTTTTGCCGCGCGTATGACTAAGAAAAAACATGCTAAAGAGCACAAGACCATCACAGATGCAGTGCATCAAAACGGTGGTAAAATCTGTATGCAGATATTGCATACTGGCCGTTATGGATATCATCCATTGCTGGTTGCGCCTTCTTCTCTGCGCTCCAGGATCAATCCATTTAGGCCGCGAGCTCTGACAGCATGGGGAATTAAGAAAACCATTAAAGATTATGCTAACAGTGCTTACATGGCACAGCAAGGTGGTTATGATGGTATTGAAATTATGGGCTCTGAAGGCTATTTAATTAATCAATTCTTGTGTCCCAAAACCAATAAACGTAAAGATGAGTGGGGCGGTACCTTTGAAAATCGCGCGCGTTTTGCCATTGAAACGGTAAAGGCAATACGCGAGAAAGTTGGCATTGAATTCATTATTATCTTCCGTTTGTCTATGTTGGATTTGATTGATGACGGCCATCAATGGGATGAAGTTGTGTGGTTAGCTAAACAATTGGAACAAATTGGTGTTAACTTGATCAACACCGGTATTGGCTGGCACGAATCCAAAATACCAACTATTGCCACCATGGTACCGAGAGCCGCGTTTACTTGGGTCACTGAGAAATTGAAAGGTGAGGTATCCATACCCTTAATCACCACCAACCGAATCAATACACCCGAAATAGCAGAATCTGTGCTCGCCGATGGCCATGCTGACATGGTGTCTATGGCACGTCCATTTCTTGCTGATCCCGAATTTGTAAACAAAGCAGCGGCGGGCAAGGCAGATGAAATTAATACTTGTATAGCGTGTAATCAAGCGTGTTTAGATCACGTGTTCAAAAAGCAACGTGCATCTTGTTTGGTCAATCCCCGCGCCGGTTATGAGACTGAACTTAACTTTCCGCCAACAACAAAGCCTAAAAAGCTCGCTGTCATTGGTGCAGGGCCCGCGGGTCTTGCTTTTAGTACCCATGCCGCTGAAAGAGGGCACGAGGTCACACTGTTTGATGATAAAGATATTATTGGCGGTCAATTTAATTACGCTAAACAAGTACCGGGTAAAGAAGAGTTTTATGAAACCTTACGTTATTTCGGTAAACGTATTGAGCAAACCGGTGTTGTATTATCGTTGGGGCAACGACAAACCGCACAAGCGATCGCGGATGGTGGCTTCGATGAAGTGATATTAGCATCAGGCATTAACCCTAGGGATATCGGCCTCAAGGGCACAGACCATCCCAAGACTATGAGTTACTTGGACGTATTACGCGATCATAAAGCCGTGGGTAAATCCGTGGCTATCATAGGTGCTGGCGGTATTGGGTTTGATGTGGCCGAGTATCTATTAGCCAAACCGGGGTTAGTTAATGATATTGATGCTTGGTTAGAATCTTGGGGCGTTGATAAATCTTACCAAACACGTGGTGCATTGAAAGAGCCTAGCCACGTTGAGATAAAACGGAAAGTCTATTTATTACAACGAAAAAGCAGCAATGTTGGCTCTGGCTTGGGTAAAACCACTGGCTGGGTACACCGCAAGTCCTTGCGCTCCCATGGTGTAGAGATGATACCTGGCGTGAGCTACAAAGAAGTTAATGATCAGGGCTTACATATTGAGGTTAATGGCGAACCTCGGGTACTTGACGTTGATAACGTGATCATTTGTGCTGGCCAAGTGCCAAACCGAGAACTTCAACAAGATCTTACGTCCTTGGGGCTAACCGTTCATCTGATTGGTGGGGCTGATGTTGCCTCTGAGTTAGATGCGAAACGAGCCATAAGACAAGGCTCTGAATTGGCATCAACTATTTAAGTTGAAGTATTTCTTTATCACATGAAATAAATTCAAGATTAGGCCGTTCTTTGTAAGCTCACTAATAGTTTTCAAGGAAATTTCAAAAAAGTTATGAAAGGCCTAATTCAATTTTTTATATCCACCCACAACAGCTTCAATAAAGCGCGCATTGCCGATGGCATAGCGCCTTTGTTACTGCGTCTGTATCTCGCGCCTATTTTTATCATTGCTGGTTACGGCAAGTTTACAGGTTTTGATAATACGGTTTACTATTTCGATGAATACCTTGGGCTACCGTTTCCTGTATTGATGGTAATATTGGCGGGGAGTGCGGAGTTATTTGGTGGTATTGCCTTGTTACTGGGCATTGCTGTGCGTTGGGTCAGTATCCCACTTATGATCACTATGCTTGTCGCTGCGGTGTCTGCACATTGGCAATTTGGCTGGCATGCATTACCAGAATCCACTCTAACCATGCCTTGGGAATGGCGTTCAGATTTGATCACTGAAGCCCAGCAACGCAAAGACGCTGCCGTCTATCTACTGAAACAACACGGTAACTACCGTTGGTTAACGGAGTCGGGTTCATTCACCGTATTAAAAAATGGTATTGAGTTTGCAGCCACCTATTTCATTATGCTTGTGGTGCTGTTTTTTACTGGCGGTGGACGTTTTACCAGTATAGATGATTGTTTAAAACGTAAATTTATCGGTAAATAAGTTTTATAGCCACTAGCGTGAGTGGCGCCTTGAGCGTATGATATTTAGCGTTTTTCAGATCAACGAAAGGATATCATTGCTATGCTTGATGCTTTATTTTCTCGTCACTCACAACCTAAGCTAAGCGCCCCCGCGCCCAGTCAAGACGTACTCGATGTTGCTTTAAGGGCCGCATTTACTGTACCTGATCACGGGTGTATTAAACCCGCCTATTTTACCATTTGCCAAGGTGATGGCTTGCAAAAATTGGGTAAGATTTTTAAGCAAGCGGCCGTTAATGAGGACATGGTGGAACGCACAGTAGAGAGGGCTGACGCTATGCCTTTACGCGCGCCCATGTTGATCGTTGCCGCCTGTCGTTATCAGGACCATCCTAAGGTACCTGCCATAGAGCAAGCAGAATCCGTGGCTTGCTCTGTTTATGCCATGCAATTAGAACTGGATGCTCAAGGCTTTTCTAGTATGTGGCGAACAGGCGATTTTGCCTATAGTGCGAGTGTAAAAACCGCATTAGGTTTATCTGTTTCTGACGAGATAGTCGGATTTTTATATGTTGGGACGGCAGAGCCGAATAATAGACCACGTAATATCAATGTTGACCTCAATACCCATGTAAACTATCTGGTCTGATAATTTAAAAAATTGCGGATTATTAATAATTTAGATGTCAGTAGTGTGCAAACAATACTGGCATCAATAAGAGAAATGTTTTCAAAGTTACTTTGCTTAAGGCAAATTGTCCCAAATTCCACACCTTTTTTAGGTCATTCTCTTTAGTAACGAACTAATATGGTGACCAGATAGAAATGTTTGTCCCACGTTTCTCTACTATGATATAGGTCAGTTTTCCTCTGATCACAGATATTAAAAGTAGAGGTTTTTATGCCCACAAATAAATTAGAGTCTGAGAACATTACTAGTGTAAAGCACAAGGTGTCTTTTCAGACTGATTCATCGCAGCAAATTCCGATGTTACAAATGCTTAATAATCACGGAGAATTAATCTCTGAAGAGAGTGATGTTAGCCTGACTCAACCTACCGCGTTGAAAATTCTGCAGACGATGCAGTTTATTCGTGTACTCGACGAGCGAATGGTAGCCGCGCAACGTCAGGGGCGTTTATCATTTTATTTGGCGTGTACCGGTGAAGAAGCGTCTGTTGTCGGTAGTGCCGCAGCGCTATCTTCGGATGATATGATCATGTCACAGTATCGCGAGCAAGGCGCATTAGCTTATCGCGGTTTTACTGTGCAACAGTTTATGGACCAATTATTCAGTAATGAAAGGGAACTGAATAAAGGCCGCCAAATGCCTATTCATTACGGTAGCGTTGAGCATAATTTCATGACTATTTCGTCGCCCTTAGGTACTCAAATTCCACAAGCCGCAGGCTATGCTTATGGGCAAAAAATGAGCAAGGCTAATGCTGTTACCGTGTGTTATTTTGGCGAGGGGGCTGCCTCAGAAGGTGATTTTCATGCCGGGTTGAACATGGCGGCAGTGCATGGTTCACCGGTGATTTTTTTCTGTCGCAATAATGGCTATGCTATTTCTACTCCGTCTACTGAACAATTTGCAGGAGATGGTATCGCCTCTCGAGGTATTGGTTACGGAATCGCGACAATACGCGTGGACGGTAATGATGCCCTAGCGGTATTTAGTGCAATGGAACAAGCACGCAAGATCGCACTGGAGGAAATGCGACCCGTGTTGATTGAAGCAATGACCTATCGTCTAGCAGCCCATTCTACCTCTGATGATCCATCTAGTTACCGTGCCAGTGAGGAAGAGGATATCTGGCGACAAAGAGATCCCATTATACGTTTTTCTCAATGGTTGGTGAATCAAGGCTGGTATAACAATAGTGATGAGAGCACGCGTTTAGATGTGTTACGAACTGATGTTCTTAATGCTATGAAAGAATCAGAAAAAGTGCCAGTGTGCAAAGTTGATGAGATTGTCACTGATGTTTATGCCAAGGTTCCCAAGCATTTAAATACCCAATTACACGAATTGAAAGCACACATAGCACAATATCCTGATGCATATCCCAACACGGCAGGGAGATTAAAATAATGACACAAATGAACCTTCTTCAAGCCGTAAATGATGGTCTTGTTCAAGCCATGACGCAACAGCAACGGGTGATGGTATTTGGTGAGGACGTTGCCCATTTTGGTGGAGTATTCAGAGCAACGTCAAATTTAAAACAGCAATTTGGTGGTGACCGAGTATTCAATACGCCAATTACAGAGCAGGGCATTGTAGGCTTTGCTACTGGGCTGGCATCACAGGGCGCGTATCCTGTTGCCGAAATTCAATTTGCTGATTACATTTTCCCAGCGTTTGATCAGATCGTTAATGAAACGGCTAAGTTTCGCTACCGCTCGGGTGGCCAGTTCAATTGTGGAAATTTAACCATCCGTACACCCTATGGTGGTGGTATTGCTGGCGGTCATTATCACTCCCAATCGCCAGAAGCTTTTTTTACTCATGTACCGGGTATTAAAGTGGTGATACCAAGGGATCCGTATAATGCCAAAGGATTATTGTTAGCGTCTATTTTTGATCCTGATCCAGTCATTTTCATGGAGCCAAAGCGACTGTATCGTGCGTCCGTTGGGGAAGTACCGGAAGGTGATTATCGTATTGAATTAGGCAACGCTGATGTGATGGCCACGGGCAGTGACATTACCTTGGTTGGCTGGGGTGCTCAACTAGAATATTTAACCAAAGCGGTTGCGATGGCAGAAGCGATCGGTATTTCTTGCGAATTGATTGATTTACGCAGTTTGATGCCGTGGGACAAAGACACCGTGTGTCAGTCTGTGGCAAAAACTGGCCGTTTGTTAGTGAGTCATGAAGCGCCAATGACGGGCGGTTTTGCGGCTGAAATTATCAGTGAAGTGCAACAACAATGTTTCTTGCATTTAGAGTCACCCGCAATGCGAGTATGTGGCCTAGACACACCGTTCCCGTTAGCCCATGAAAAAGAGTACATGCCTGACGAGTTGAAAATATTTGAAGCCATCAAACGCAGCGTGAAATTTTAAAGGTTTAGTGATGAAAGAATTTTTATTACCCGATATTGGTGAAGGGATTGTTGAGTGTGAAATCCAACGCTGGTTGGTCAATGAAGGCGATATGGTCGTTGAAGACCAAGCGGTGGCAGAGGTGCTAACAGACAAAGCCGCCGTTGAGATTTCCAGTATGTATGAAGGCAAAGTTCATAAACTTCATTATAAAGAAGGTGAATTAGCTAAGGTACATGAGCCGTTGTTCTCTATTATAGAATCTACGGTTGATGATCATACTGTAGACAGCAATAGCGCTACTAACCATACAACGACCGCTACAGAGTCAAAAACTATGCAGCGTATTCCATTTGTTTTACCTGATATTGGTGAAGGCGTTGTTGAGTGTGAAGTTGTCAAATGGCATGTTACAGCTGGCGAAAACGTTATTGAGGACCAAGCCGTTGTTGAGGTAATGACAGACAAGGCTGCGGTGGAAATTCCAGCCAAGTACAGTGGTACTATTGATAGTCTCTGCGTGGAAACAAACCAAATAGCTCAGGTGGGGGAGCCATTGTTCTACATGCTTGTGCCCACTTTAGAAGAAAGCTC
>JBELHI010000016.1:0-13960 GCA_042091475.1 Alteromonadaceae bacterium | reverse complement strand
GAAAGCTCGGGTGAAAGCTCGGGTGAAAGCCCAGTTAATAGTCGCTCAAGTGATATGCATACCAGTACTGAGCCATCTTTAATAAGTACCGAAATAACTACGCGGCCTTCCAATGCAAAGCCGCCGACCCAAACAAATCATAAAGTGTTGGCAAGTCCTGCCGTACGGCGAATCGCGCGGGAACATAAAATTGACCTAGCAATGGTCACTGGCACGGGCGATAAAGGTCGTATTTTAAAATCTGATATTGAAGCAGCGGTGGCTACTGAAACGTCCATGCCTAACAAACTTGAGGAGCCAACAACCCTTGATAAGTTTTCGGTCCAACAGAATCAAACAGACGTTAGAACCGAGCCTATGGGTCGCATCCAAAAGCTGATGGCCCAGCAGATGCAGAAATCGGTCACGACTATTCCACACTTTACCGTGTCTGATGAAATAGCAATGGATGCTCTGTTCGCCTTGCGCCAGCAGTTGCTTGCAGAATTTGAAAATAAATCCATAAAGCTTTCTATGATGCCGTTGTTTATCAAGGCATTGTCTGTTGCGTTAAAAGATTTCCCTTTGCTCAATGCCCGAGTATCTGAGTGCGGAGAGAAGGTACATTACTTCTCCCATCACAACATTGGCTTTGCCGTTGATTCTCCATCTGGATTGGTTGTGCCTAATATTAAAGCCGTTGAAACGCTGTCCATAGAGGACATCGCAGTTGAGTTTAACCGTATTGTTACTGCAGCAAGAGCCGGCAAACTTGCGCCCAAAGAGTTGAGTGGTGGTACCATAACCATCTCAAATATTGGTGTATTAGGTGGCACGGTAGCAACGCCAATCATTAATCACCCTGAAAGTGCCATTGTAGCCTTGGGTAAAATCCAAACTCTTCCGCGTTTTGACGAGGCACAAAACGTAGTGGCGAAGCGGGTTATGTCAGTCAGTTGGTCTGGCGATCACAGGTTACTGGATGGCGCCACTATGGTGCGGTTCAATAATGCATGGACAGCCTTGATTGAACAACCCATATTGATGTTGTCACAGTTGAAATAGAGGTGACCGTCAGTCAGTTGATTGTTTATTGTACTGGTTGGCAAGGTTTTTAATGTTTTTATGATTAATAAATTGCCTTGATAATCTTTTATATGACTTAAAAAGTCACTAAATGCATTGAAATGATGCTTTCTTTTGTATTGGGTTTAGGGCTCTCGAGCTTTATTGAATAATGTTCGTTTATAAGCAAGGGATATTGCCTATCCCTGTGCTATTATCCTCCTGTTATTTATCGTTATTTGGATGTTTTATGCTCAGTTATCGTCACGGCTTTCATGCGGGCAATCATGCGGATGTGTTTAAACACACGGTACAATGGTTGTTGCTCTCTCATTTTAAAAAGAAAGCCAAACCTTTTGTTTACATTGACACTCACAGCGGTGCAGGGCGGTACGACTTGACTTCTGAGGTGGCCAACAAAACTAAGGAATATAAGGGGGGGGTGCAACAAGTAGTGAGTCTTGATTGCGCGTGTGAGCTGTTAAAGCCTTATCTCGATTTTGTACAGCAATATTGGACACAGAACCAATATCCGGGGTCTCCAGAGATTGCCGCACAGGTAAGCCGTGATAACGATAAACTGATATTAATTGAAAAGCACAATTCAGAAATTGACGTATTGCGCCGTAATTACCACCGTGATCCTCGGATTGCGGTACACCACCGAGATGGTAATGAGGCACTTGTGGCCTTGTGCCCACCGCCGATTAAGCGAGGGGTGGTACTCATGGATCCAGCCTACGAACTAAAAACGGATTATCAAGATGCCGCAGTAACCATCGCTCGCGCCCACAAGAAGTGGTCGAACGGTACCTTTGCCATATGGTATCCTCTGTTAGCTGTTGATAAGGATCAAGATGCCTTTATGAGTGATGCGTTTTCATCTGAAAGCTATCAGTCAGTACTCAAAGTCAGCCTTTCCGTTGAAGCACAAAAGCAATCGTTTGGTATGCATGGTTCAGTAATGATTATTGTTAACCCGCCATGGCAATTAGATGAGCAATTGGAAACGGTGAGTAAAGAGCTACTAAGACTGTTGCAAACAACTGACGGTGATGTGTCCTTACAATGGTTAAGGAAAGAAGATAACCCGTGATTGAGTCACAGTCCGTTCAACATTTTTATATTCCCGAAGACCAGTCGTTTTATCTGTTATCCCACAAGGATGCGCAGCGCTTAAAAACCTGGTTTGTCTTGTGCGAACAGCAACTTGCATCACTGGGATATAAAGGCGTTGAACTGATTGGGCAAGGCGCTTATGGTTTTGTGTTTTCTGGCATTAATCATTCAAATATGACCCATGTATTTAAGTTTTCTCGTATTGACTTAGCCAAGCATATTCAGGACAGACTACATGAAGAAGCGTCCATGCTAGCCAAAATTAGTCATCCTAATGTGCCACAATTCATTGAATACCAAGAGCTCAAAAATCAACGCATCCTAGTGATGGAACATGGCAAAGGGGTCAATCTAGAAGAGCATTCATTGACTCACGGACCACTGGGCGCAGAGGAATTGATCATCATTGCGTCACAGTTGCACGATATCATCAAGGCACTGAGACAGCAGCCTAAGCCTATAGTGCATGGCGACATCAAACCCAGTAATGTCATGTGGCATAGTGAAACCAGAAAGGTAGCGCTGATCGATTGGGGGTCGTCGGTTTACGCGCAGTTGGACGAGCATCAACAACCACTGCAAACCGGTGTGATGGGCTTGATGTCAGATGATTTGCAGACCACCAACGCTCGCTTGGGTGATATTTACTTTATTGGTACTGAACAACTCAATGGTGCTTTGTCATCGCCGCGATTTGACGAGCAGGGCGTGGCTAGTACCTTATATGCGTTAGCGTCTGGCCAGTCTAGTCGATTCTCACGGCAGGTCATTCGGCCTAGCACCTTGGGCTTACCAAAAGAATTTGCCAAAACCCTTGACGCTATGTTGAGCGATGATGTGAAGATCCAACGTCAAGGTGGGGACTATTTTATGAGAAATATGCCCTATATGAGTAAAATTATCTGCCGTCAACCGAATCTCCCGCCAGTCAGTAAACTGTTATTTTCACTGAAGCCTTACAGCGTGATTGATACCGTGGTGTACTCGTCACGGAAATCATTATTACGTCAACAAGCGCAACCTGTACCTGATAAACCTATCAATGATGCACAATTTGAGCGTTATTATAAACATTACTTACAAGGGATGGGAGAGAATCAAAAAGCCTTTATTGTTGCTGTGAGCCGCTTGGGGAAATATCCTGTGGTGGGTGGTTTGTCGTTCAGCTGGTCAACAGACAAAGTATGTATTGATTCTGATTTATCTTTATTTGACCCGCAACAACACAGTGGTTTTGTGTCGGCGGTTAATAGTATGGTTAATTTGGCAAGGGCAATTTCTCCTGATGGCGTGTTTAAAACCTGCTTATTTGATGCCAGACGTACCATTCATGTGTCCCGTAACACCTCAGCAGAACCGTTTGTAGTTGACGCTGATATTACACTTCCCTTTGGTGTTGAAGCGCTCGCGGTTGATGAGGCTGTAGGAGAGATGCATTCTTACTTTGAAGACGGTGATGATCCAGACGAGCAACTACAATTGCCTGAGAGCATTGTCAATGTAGTGGCCGAGTTAAACGGTATTCAACATTCAGGGTGTATTATCTTTGAGGTGTTAGAAACTCATCTCAAGATCCATAATTATTTCAGCTTAAATGATAGTTCAAAACAACATGTATTTGAAACCTTGTTAAAGAGGTTATTAGCACATGTACCAGACATAAAGGGCATAGGTATTTCCGGCTACATGAAGCTTCCATTCAAAGAAACCCGCAGTTTTGATAAGTGTGATTATTATCCAGATCAATTTTTAGCGCCGCCGATCAGTAATAGTCTTAATAACGATTAAACCAAAGCTAACCACGGTTACCTATTTTGACTTGATTAGGTACTTCTTTGGCAAGCCGTTAGGCGTGTTTCGGGCGACACAGAACGAAGGCCACCCCTAGACGCAGCAGCATAAGATGATATTATCAGACGTTAACGTTTACTGGTGATGACGCCTTTTGGTAGCCTATTTTTGAGCTTACCATTTATTATTTTACTGATACTGATGCCAGTGCCAGCAAACTGGATGATAAACTCCCCTGATAAGCCTGAAAAGTCGTTAGACTTTATATCTTGTCCAGCATATAGCATCACCATTTGTTGGCTATTAATTGTTATCACTGATTTCTTGGCTAACCCACCAAATCCTGCAGCAAAGTCATGGGTTAAACGAAATCCTGTGCGGTGAAGCTCTGCCACCTTTACCCCACAGCGTTGAAATTTAAAATCATTCATTATTTCTAAATAGCGATCTGGAAATACCCATATTTCTTTGTCTTTTTGATAGAGACAGATGGTAGTAGGTAGTGCCATACCATAAGTATTGCTTAGGTACTGATGAAATTCGTTCTGCCACTTTTTAGCACACGGCGTGAAAGGAAACTTTCCTTTTTTGCTTGGTGCCGGTTGCTCCTCATGAGCGTCGAGTTTTTTGAATTTAGCAATGAAAAAACCTTCGCTGTCGTAGGTGTGTGGCAACACGTGTAGGAAACCCTCGGCAGTGGTAGAGCGTTCTGCGCCGTCAAATAAACGGGCTAAGCTAAGACTTTCTAATAGTTGTGGATAACGGGCCAAGATTCTATGACAGACGGATTGATTTTCAATGGTATTGATGGTGCAGGTGGAATACACCAAGGTGCCACCGGGTTTTAATGATTTTACCGCACTTTCTAGTAGTTCGAATTGCAATTCAGCGGTGCTGTTGACGTGTGCTAAGCTCCAGTTTTTCATTGCGTCAGGATCTTTTCTAACACTACCTTCACCACTACAGGGGGCGTCTAGCAACACATAGTCAAATGTGTTGGGTAACCATTCACCAAATACGTTGCCGTTGAAATGAGAAAGTGCGGCATTAGAAACCCCGCAACGTATAATATTGGCGGCGAGGGCTTTAATTCTGCTAGATGAATATTCGTTTGTTACCAATAGTCCTTGGCCATTGAGTAAGCTGCCTAACTGCGTTGACTTTGATCCTGGAGCTGATGCCATGTCGAGTATTTTTTCACTACCGGCTAGTTTTACGCCTTGCAGTAAGGCAACGGGAGGCAGCATTGAGCTGGCTTCTTGTATGTAAAACAGTCCAGCGAGGTGTTCTGCACTGGCACCCAGCTGACTTTCATTGTCACCGTCAATCCAGAAACCTTCTGTACACCAAGGAATAGGATCTAACAACCAGCCATTTTCTGAGGCCAGGCGTTTAAATTCATCAACGCTGATACGCAAGGTGTTGACTCTAATGCTTTTTCTTAGAGGGCGACGGCACGCTGCCAAAGTAGCGTCCCGGTCATCCTTGTCGATGATGAAGGTTGCAAGATAATCAACAAATTGTTCTGGAATATAAACGTTTGGATGCATACTATGTCTCTACCATGGGTACCGCGCTATCAAGCCGAGTTTGCGGTAGTGTTAACCAAGCTAATATTATGATACCAAAAGGACACCGCTAATGCTTAACAGAATCTGGTTAGGATTACTCTTATCCGGCTTTTTAACCGTGTCGGTGGTTGCGGTTTGGAATGGCAGTGCAGCCGGTTTCGCAGCGGTTATGCAAGCAATGAATGAGATGATGCGCACGTCAGTCAATATTGCTTTCGGCTTAATAGGTATTATGGGATTTTGGTTGGGTATTTTTGAAATTGCGCAAAAAAGTGGCTTGATTGAGCAGCTTGCTCGTTGTGTTAACCCACTATTGACGCGCCTTATGCCTACTGTGCCGTCCAATCATCCAGCATTTGGTAGTGTTACCATGAATGTCGCTGCTAATATGCTAGGACTTGATAACGCCGCAACTCCGCTAGGTATCAAAGCGATTAAAGATTTGCAAAGCGTCAATACTCAGGCAGATACAATAAGTGATGCACAGCTGTTGTTCCTCGTCTTGAATACCTCTTCTTTAACGCTATTTCCCATTACCGTTTTTGTCTACCGCGCAGAGCAGGGGGCTGCGGCACCAACAGATGTATTTATTCCCATTTTATTATCTACCTTGGCCTCCAGTATGGTCGGCCTAATGGTGGTATGTTATCGGCAAGGAATCTCACTTTTACAACGCAGCATTATACTTTACGCGGTCCTGGTATTTGTTTTTGTCGCGAGTTTACTGATTTACTTTGCCGGTAAATCAGCCGCAGTTATGGGGGATTCCTCTGCCGCTATAGCCAACGTTTCATTAATAGCTTTTATTAGTTTTGTTTTGTGGCGCTCCCACGTCAAAGGCGTTGATGCATTCTCAGCTTTTGTCGTGGGTGCAAAACAGGGCTTCAAGGTGGCTGTTGAGCTTATCCCTTATTTACTTGCCATGTTGGTTGCTATTGCGGTGTTTCGGGCCAGTGGCTTACTTGAGCTATTTATACAGGGTATTAAGTCTCTGTTATTACACATAGGCGCCGACACACGCTTTGCCGATGCACTACCTACAGCCATTATGAAACCCCTGAGTGGCAGTGGTTCTCGGGCAATGATGATTGATACAATGCAAACCTTTGGCGCCGATTCATTTGCAGGTCGGTTGTCGGCGACTATGCAGGGTTCAACTGAAACCACGTTTTATGTTATTGCGGTTTATCTCGGTGCGGTTGGCATAACTCGAACCCGTTATTTAGTGTCAAGTTGTTTATTGGCTGACGCGGCGGGTTTGTCCACTTCTATTGCAGTTTGCTATTGGTTTTTTTCCTAATTTCAGTTCTGTAAAGCAGCCCAAGCGTAGAACAAAAGTAGTTTCGATATTGTACTGATTGATTAACAAAAAACACAGACATTGAGGCGCTTTTTAAGCTACCATTTTATCCATAGACTAATTTTTTTGCATGGCACACTGACTTTATAAATAATTATGGGCAGATGTTAGTTGTTAAACTGTTGTAAAAATAACCAAACAAGCATTTATTTATGCCACAATAGGGTTTTTGCGGATAAAACAGTTTTAATTTGTTGTAAATCACAGTACCTTTCAGGGTAGTGATTTTTTATCTAGCATTGAGGGTACGTGATAGACACAGGCTTTGTAAAACAAACTGACTGGGAAGCAACGCGAAGCTTAGTAAATGCGATTATTTCAGGTGAACCAGATATGATCGCAAATATGGCAAACATCAGTGCGATATTGTGGCAACAGTTGGATTGCATAAATTGGGTAGGGTTTTATCGGGTCACTAACCAAGAGTTAGTTTTAGGACCGTTTCAGGGTAAACCCGCTTGCATAAGAATTCCTCTGGGGCGAGGGGTGTGTGGAACATCAGCGGATACTGGAAAACTTTTGAATGTTAATGACGTTCACGAGTTTGACGGTCATATAGCCTGCGACGCGGCATCTAATTCTGAAATCGTTATCCCTTTAATCGTGGATGGAGAGGTTGTTGCCGTATTGGATATAGACAGTCCGGAACACAACCGTTTTTTGCAGATAGATGAAGTTCAGTTGCAGTATCTGGTTGATGATTTTGCACAGTTAATGAGTAACCAATGAAAGAATTTATAGATGTCCATGTTGTATTGTCGACTGCTGAAGATTTCGAACAGTGGGATGAGGAAGCAGCAGAAGCATCAGATAAGTTTAATATTATTATCCATACTCTGTATAATGCGGTGTCTGAGGACATTGACACTAACGTGTTTGAGCAAATGGTTCAGCACGTTTGGGAAACATGGTCAGTTGACAGTCAAATATTACAGATTGAAGATAATGATTTTGTGTGTTGGGTAGATGAAATGTTAGGCGGTTGGGATTTTTCCGAGTCTCAATCAGACGATGAATATTAGAAGACGAATACGATGGAAACCAAAGAAAAATTTTTAAATAGTAAAGAAGTGATAGCCTTTTTAGCTGAAACGTTCCCTCAATGTTTTACGGTGGAAGGCGAAGCCAAGCCGTTAAAAGTAGGTATTTTTCAAGACGTAGTTGAACGTTTACACGAAGAAGGCCGTTTAAGTAAAACACTGCTTAGGTCTAGCTTGCGTCACTACACTAACAGTTGGCGCTACTTGCACGCGATAAAAGAGGGCGTGCATCGTATTGATTTGGATGGTAACCAAAGCGTCGTAATTGAAAAAGAGCACGCTGACCATGCACTCAAAATTCTTACTGAGAGTAAAGAGAAAGTCGCTCAACAGAGAAAGTTAAAGCAGCAAAAAGCCAAAAAGGCTGGTAAAACAAGTGACGTATCGGCCAAGGGTAAAGCTACCAGTGGTGAACGCAGTGGCAAAAACGTAAAAGTACCCAACAGCAGTAGCGCCGCGAAACCAGCTCGCACGGTGCCGGAAAAACTAACGGAAACCACGCTGGTCGTTGGCACCTCAGTAACTGTTAAAATTGGTAAAGCGCCGATGAATGCAGTCATTACAGAAGTGGCTAAAGATGGTGTTCATGTTCAATTGAACTCTGGAATGACAATGAAAGTGCCATCTGCAAATTTAAGATTAGCGTCTAAATAAGAGAGGTTTCGATGAGCAATATAAAACGAATTTCCCTGACACTAGGGGTCGTATTGTTTGTTGGTATAGCGACAGTTGGGCAGGGACTTGCCCAAAAAGAAGAAGTGAATCAAGCGTCTGTGCCCGTGTTGCAACAAGAGAAGCAACATGCTTCAGCGACACAACGTATTACCTCATTGTTCACTCGAAGCCACTATCAGAAAGTACTGTTGGAAGATGAGTTTTCAAACAAAATCTTCAAACGGTTTTTAAAGACACTGGATTTTAACAAGTCAATATTAACTCAAGCAGACATAGACAGTTTCTCTGGGTCGCAAGATTTGTTTGATGACGTTCTGAAGTCGGGCAAGCTTACGCCGGTTTACAATATCTACCAACAAACCGTAGAAAAACGTATCTCGCGTTACAAAGGCGCCCTTACACTGCTAGAGTCAAAGCCAGACTTTAGTGTGGTGGATGACCGTTATTACTACAATCGAAAAGACGCGGTATGGGCAACTGACGAAAAAGAGCTTGATGAGCTATGGCGTCAACGGGTTAAGTACGATGCGCTTAATCTATCGTTAACGGGTAAATCGTGGGATGAAAGCAAGACACTGCTCATCAAACGTTATGAGCGAAATATCACGCGGTTAACAGAAACCAAAAGCGAGGACGTATATCAAGCGTTCATGAATGCGTTTGCGCGAAGTATCGAAGCTCATACCAGTTATCTTTCGCCAAGAAATGCGGAACGCTTTAAAATGGAGATGAATCTGTCCTTTGAAGGCATTGGGGCGGTTCTACAGGCCGTTGATGACTACACTGTGATTCGAAGCGTTGTACCAGGTGGTCCAGCGGAACTATCCAAACAAATTAAACCACAGGACAAAATCATTGGTGTTGCCCAGGACGACGAAGAATTTGTAGATATCGTTGGCTGGCGTCTTGATGAGGTTGTTGAACTTATTAAAGGTCCCAAAGGCACTGTGGTCATCTTACAAGTGTTAAAAGGCTCCGAAGACGGTGGTGAGCCAAAGCAGGTCAGGCTTGTCCGCGATAAGATAAGACTTGAAGATAGAGCTGCGAAAAGCGATGTTTTCACGTCTGATGAAAAAGGCTTTTCTAACAAAAAAGTTGGCGTAATCACAATTCCATCATTCTATAACAATCTTCACAAAGACGTTAAAAAAGAAATCGCTTCGCTGGCAGAAGAAGGTATTGATGCCATGATTGTTGACCTACGAGGCAATGGCGGTGGTTCCCTCACTGAAGCCACGCTGTTGTCGGGCTTGTTTTTTGACAAGGGACCAGTGGTACAGATCCGGGAAGGTAACGGTCGCGTTACGGTAAATAAAGATACTGATGGGGTGGTTTATTATGCCGGACCCCTAACCGTGTTAGTTGACCGTTACAGTGCCTCTGCGTCAGAGATATTTGCCGCCGCAATACAGGATTACGGTCGCGGTATTGTTGTTGGTGAGCAAACGTTCGGTAAAGGTACAGTGCAGCAACACAGAGGTCTAAAAAAGATTTACGACGTGTATGATAATGATCTTGGCAGCGTGCAATTTACCATCGCTAAATTTTATCGTATCAATGGTGGAAGCACACAGCACAAAGGCGTAATTCCGGATATTTTATTTCCATCCGCTGTGGATGCGGCTGAGTGGGGGGAGAGTCAAGAAGAAAATGCATTGCCTTACGACCAAATTAAAAAAGCGGATTATAAGTTACTAGGCTCAGTGTCGAGTAGTATTGAGGGTTTGACGTCTAATTATCAGTCTCGCATTAAAACCCATCCAGAATTTGTCTACTTACGGGATGATATTGCGGAATACTTAGAGTCTAAGGACGACAACTTTATATCCCTCAGTATGATTGAACGTAAAACAGAAAAAGAAGCAAATAAAATAAAAAAATTGCGCAGGGCCAACGAGCGTTTAACGCGGTTAGGCTTAGATGCGGTTGAGTCTCTTGACGATTTACCTGAAGTGCTAGAAGAGATTGATCCATTATTAGAACAGGCTGCCTTCATAACAATGGATGCACTGGTAATGGATTTTGCTAAACAGTAAGCACTGGTAATATTACTGTCGCACGCTCACAATAATAAAAAAGATAAACGGGGTGTAGTATGAGTTCAAGAGGCGAGTTTTCGTCGCGCTTGGGGTTTATCCTAGCAGCAGCAGGTTCTGCCGTAGGTCTAGGTAATATTTGGGGCTTCCCAACCAAGGTGGCAGAGAATGGTGGTGCAGCATTTGTTGTAATGTACGTTGTGTTAGCGTTCTTGTTAGCTTATCCCGTATTAATGGCGGAATTCGTTATCGGCAGAGCCACGCGCGCTAACATGGTTCATGCGCTGAAGCGTATTACCGGTAGCCGTTTAGGCAGTAGCGTTGGTATTGTCGGAATCATTACCGTATCACTGATTTTATCATTCTATGCCATCGTTGGTGGTTGGATGATTGCCCACGGTCTAGATTCATTAGTCGCGGTCACTAACCTTGGTATAGATAGTACCTGGTTAATTGAGCAGTCACAGAGCCGTGATATTATTTTCTTGTTGATGTTTGTTACGTTAACCGCTGGTATTGTTATTGGTGGGGTTAGTAGCGGCATTGAGAAGTGGTCCGTACGACTAATGCCCACGTTATTTGTGATTGTCGTAGGTTTAATTATTTACGTGTCCAGCCAGGCCGGTGCAGCAGAAGGCTGGAAGGCATATTTACTACCCGATTTCAGCCGGGCATTAGAGCCTGAATTGATGATAGATGCCATGGGCCAAGCGTTTTTCTCAATGTCTCTTGGTGTCGGTACCATGCTAATTTATGGCTCTTACGTGTCAAAATCAGAAAACCTTCCTCAGTTAGGTGCTTCAGTGGCATTACTTGACATTGCAGTAGCATTTTTAGCTGGTATGTTAATTATTCCTGCGATGTACGTAGCGCTGCACAACGGAGTGGAAATATTTGACGATTCCGGTGCCCTTATATCCGGTGGCAGTCTTATCTTTGCGGTACTACCAGCACTGTTTGAGACCATGGGGTCAGCCGGCGTGTTCGTCTCTCTTCTGTTCTTTTGTTTGATGACCGTCGCGGCGTTGACCTCATCTATTTCCATGTTAGAAGTACCGGTCGCCTTTGGGGTTGAGAACTTCAATATTGGTCGTCGCAAGACAGTGGTCATGGTTACAGCAATCATTTTCACCGCGAGTGCAACCATAGCAGCAAATTTTGAGCGTTTATTTGAGTTTGTCGTCAGTCTAACAACTGAATACAGTCAACCGTTACTTGGCTTGATGCTTTGTGTCTTTGTTGGTTGGTGTTGGAATAGAGGTGCAATCTTAGCAGAATTAAAACAAGGTGATAGTGGTATTGAAGGACGATTATTTTGGAAAATATGGCCATGGTATATCAAGTACGTTTGCCCACTAATCATCGCGTTTATGTTTTACCGTTTATTTTAAGTTAATTGGAGTCATTCATGAATCACACTAAAGACCCATCGATTATTGACGCACTGATACCATTGGGTTTTTTGATCGTGTCTTTGTTTACCTCTGTACTTATTTTTGGCGACAGTTCGTCAGCAGGGCCTAACCAAATTGCATTGTTATTAGCGATGGGCGTTGCCGCCGTCGTAGGTTTAAAAAATGGCTTTAAATGGCAGGAGATAGAAGAAGGTATCGTCAGTGGGATCTCATTATCATTAGGGGCCATTTTAATTTTGTTGTCGGTGGGTGCGTTGATTGGTACTTGGCTGTTAGCTGGTACAGTTCCTTCATTGATCTACTATGGCCTTGAATTAATTGACCCTTCTGTCTTTTACTTGGTGACTTGTATTGTTTGTTCAATTGTCGCCATGAGCATCGGTAGTTCATGGACTACTGCAGCCACGGTGGGTGTGGCATTAATGGGTGTTGCTCAAGGTATGGGCCTGTCACCTGCTATTACCGCCGGTGCGGTAATATCTGGCGCTTATTTTGGTGACAAGATCTCACCCTTATCTGAAACTACAAACTTAGCTCCCGCTGTCGCAGGCACTAACTTATTTGAGCATATAAAATACATGCTTATTACGACAGTACCCAGCTATATATTAGCGCTAATTTTATTTACTGTGTTGGGATTGAATATCAATACCAGCGGAGCAAATGAGCAAATAATATTGATGCAGACCAGCTTAAATGAGCAGTTTAATATTAGTCCAATTATGTTGGTGCCACTGGTTATCTTGTTGGCAATGGCAATAAAGAAAATGCCAGCGTTTCCCGCTGTGTCCATAGGCGCTTTAATTGGCGGCTTGTGGGCTCTGGTTTTCCAACCAGAGGTTGTTTCAGGGCTTTATGATGGTGATGCAGGAAGTATTGTTGGTCCATTGACAGTGGTATGGACCGCGATGTTTGATGGGGTCGTATTTAACACTGGTAGTGCCAAGCTTGATGACCTGCTAAGTGGTGGGGGGATGTCTAACATGTTGACAACCATATGGTTAATTATGTGCGCGTTGACTTTTGGTGCTGTATTAGAAAAAGTTGGCCTGTTAAGGCGTATTGTGTCGGTTTTCTTATCAGGAGCCAAGAGCGCAGGAGACATTATTAGTCGGACCATTTTTACTTGTGTTGGTACAAACATTATTACGGCTGACCAGTATATGTCTATTGTTATGCCTGGCCGTATGTATAAAGATGAATTTGAAAGTCGGGGATTAGACCAATTAAACCTATCTCGTAGTTTGGAAGATGGCGGTACGTTGACGTCACCGTTAATACCTTGGAACACCTGTGGTGCCTATATGCATGGTGTTTTAAAAGTAGATCCCCTTGAATATTTTGTTTACTGTTTTTTCAATCTTATCAACCCTGTAGTGTCAATAACGTTTGCTTACATGGGTGTTAAGATACTACGCTTTACAGGTCTTACAAAAGCCGAGGACGTCTAAATATAGCTGATTAGGAAATATGACTATGACTACATCACATACGGTAAAACGGTTAGCTGATTACACGCCGCCAGATTTCACTATTGAGCACGTTGACCTGTCAGTTAATCTTGAGGAGTCAAATACTCAGGTAACCGCAGTGTTGTTGGTGAAGCGGTGTAACCCAGGTGCAACGCAGTTAGTCCTAGACGGTGTGGCGCTAGAACTGAAAAGCGTTTCTATCAAAAACAGTGACATATGCAACTATTCAGTCGGTAAAGAACAGCTGTCTATATCGGTGCCAATAGAGCTTGAACGTTTTACTCTTATCATCGAAAACACCACCTCACCAATTACTAACACCTCGTTAGAGGGATTATATTGTTCAAATAATGCATTTTGTACCCAATGCGAAGCAGAAGGGTTTAGAAAAATAACCTATTACCTAGATAGGCCTGATGTACTGGCTAAGTTTGATG
>JBELHI010000015.1:0-35469 GCA_042091475.1 Alteromonadaceae bacterium | reverse complement strand
TCGCTGATATTTATAAACAATTGGAAGACGATAAGTCTCCGTCTGGTTTTAACTTGAATGCAACCATCGATTTCAGTAAACAGAGCCAACACGAAACCATTAATAGTCCTAATGTTGTGGCGGTATTACCAGGCACAGATCCAGTATTGAAGGACGAATACGTGGTTTATAGCGCCCATTCCGATCACATTGGTATTTCACGTAGTGTGAAAAAAGATAAAATTAATAATGGCGCCATGGACAACGCTACGGGGACGTCGGTGTTAATTGAAATGGCTCGTCTATTCAGTAGTTTGGATGTTAAACCTAAGCGTTCAATTTTATTTGTAGCTGTGACCGCTGAAGAAAAAGGATTGTTAGGATCGGACTATTTTGCCAGTAATCCTACAGTGCCACAGAATAAATTGACTGCGAATGTGAATTTAGATATGCCCATATTAACTTACGAGTTTAAAGATATTATTGCGTTTGGTGCAGAACACAGCGATATGAAAGCTACAGTTGAGCGTGCTGCCAAATCAATGGATATTGGCCTTATGGCTGATCCCATTCCAGATATGAATTTGTTTACTCGCTCTGATCATTACTCATTTGTGAAACAGGGAATACCAGCATTGTTTGTGGTTCCTGGCTGGACTGCCGTTGATCCTGAAATGAGTGGTGAGGCGCAGTTTAACAAGTTTTTGAGCACTGATTATCACAAACCAACAGACGAAGTTACCGATGCTTTTAACTGGCAAGCGGCAAAGAAATTTACTGAAGTGAATTTTAAAATTGGTTATGAGCTAGGTAATCAGGCGCAACCAGCCCAATGGAATGAAAATAACTTCTTTGGCGATACCTTTTCAAAGTAAGCATTATTTTAAAATGTGTAATAGTAAGGTTTTATCCCTGTTAATTTGGCAGGGGTAATGACATTGGTTTATGTATGTAGACAGTTATTAACTGATTCTGGCTGTGAAATCTTGAGGTCTAAAGTACACAACGAACTGTCAAATCAATGTTTAAATTTGACATGGTGAATGTTAGTAATTTGCGCAGTGTTGCCCGCCAGTGATTGACTGCGGGCAACAGGGTTTTTTTTGCTAGGCAAAGTAGTGTTTATGCAGGCTGTCCCAGACGGCGTTGAAGCCCTCTGTCGGTGGGCGTACGAACTCACTGCGGACAAATTGGCTAATACGTCCGTCAGCAAAACTCACCAGTAGATTAGACAATATGGCTTCATCAATCACAATATCCTTACCTTCGCGAATCTTGGCTTCTCTGATCACCTGTTTTAGTTGGGTTTCCAGCCGCTCAAATAGCTTGGCTATTCTTATGCGCAAGCGCTCTTGTTCACCCATTAAGGCGTCGCCATTTAAAATACGTGCCATTCCTGGATTCTTTTCTGCAAAACCAAGGACGAGGTGGAGGATTAGTTGACAACGAGTACCGGTTTGTTTTTCTTCATCTAGGATTTTGTTGATCCGTGAAAACAAGACTTCTTCTATGAATTCAATTAAGCCTTCGAACATTCTCGCTTTACTGGGAAAGTGTCGATAGAGGGCTGCCTCTGAAACGCCAACTTCAGCAGCTAACTTTGCTGTTGTAATACGTTGTCCATGGCTAGTCTCGAGCATACTGGCAAGACATTGTAAAATTTGAGCGCGACGATCTGAGCGTTTGTTAGTAGTCATTACCTATATCCCTATTGTTGTCCTGAAGAGCCAAATCCACCTTCACCGCGCTGTGATTGATTAAACGAAGATACAATGGAAAATTGTGCTTGTACAACGGGTAAAAAGACGAGTTGAGCAATGCGCTCACCCGCTTCTATTGCATAAGGTTTATCACCTCTGTTCCACACCGAAACCATGAGGGGGCCTTGGTAGTCAGAATCTATTAAGCCAACAAGGTTACCCAACACAATCCCATGCTTATGTCCAAGACCAGAGCGCGGTAGTATGGTTGCGCACAAGCTTGGGTCGGCAATATAGATTGATATGCCTGTGGGGATTAAGTGCGTTTCTCCAGGGCCGATTGTCAATGTGTCATCGACACATGCACGTAAATCAAGTCCTGCAGAGCCCGGGGTGGCGTAATCTGGCAATGGAAACTCTGAGCCAATACGATCATCAAGAATTTTAACTTCAATTTGCATCTGTATTTCTGCTGTAATGTTGGTGTATCAGTTTAAGTAATTGTCGTGCTAACGTACGTTTGTCTGTCATGGGTAGCAATGTGTTATCGTCGCGCCAAAACACCTGTAATGCGTTTTGCTCGCTATTAAACCCAATGTCCTTATTTGACACGTCATTTGCGGCGATCATGTTGATGTTTTTTCGTGTTAATTTCTGTTGTGCGTGAACGGCTAAATGTTCCGTTTCTGCGGCAAATCCCACGGTAAACGGAGCCTCAGAAAGCGCTGCAACTTGGCCTAGAATATCAGGGTTTTTGATAAAAGTAAGCGCCATTTCTTGATTATTTTTCTTAATCTTCTGTGTTTCCACCATAGCTGGACGGTAATCAGCTACCGCTGCACAAGCAATGAATATATCGCAATCTTTCACGTTGTTTAGTACACAACCTAACATCTGTTCCGCGCTTTCTACGGATGTGACGTCTACGTTTTGCGGTACTGAAAGGTTCACTGGTCCACTGATCAACGTGACATTCGCTCCCAGATTTCGGGCCGCCTCGGCAAGGGCATAGCCCATTTTACCCGAGCTATGGTTGCTAATATAACGCACTGGATCAATGGCTTCTCTTGTTGGACCTGCGGTGATGGTAATGTTAACGCCTTTAAACACGGTTTCTTGTGACACTGAACTATTAATTATTGGTGACAAGCAATTAACTATTTGTTCTGGCTCTACCATGCGCCCTAGGCCAATATCACCGCAGGCTTGTTCACCGGCTGCCGGGCCAATGAAATGCACAGCAGGTCTGGCTTGTAACGCGTTAAGGTTGTCTTGGGTAGCGGTTGCAGCCCACATTTGTTGGTTCATTGCAGGCGCGAGTACAACAGGTGCGGTAGAGGCAAGGCACAAGGTGGTGAGTAGATCATCGGCCATACCCGCAGTCAATTTTGCCATTAATTGCGCGGTTGCCGGGGCAATTAATATGACATCTGCCCATTTGGCCAATTCTATGTGTCCCATAGCCGCTTCAGCAGCTGGGTCCAGTAGGCTCTCTGCAACAGGATTCCCTGACACCGCTTGAAGTGATAGTGCACTGACAAACTCTTTCCCACCTTGGGTCAACACGACTCGGACGTTGGCCCCTTGTGCACGTAGTTTTCGTACTAAGTCAGGTGTCTTGTAGGCAGCGATACCACCAGTGATACCTAGCACAATATTTGTATTCGTGAATAGCGTCATGTTTTGCATACTTTAGGCTTAAAGTAACCTTACCCTATCATATTAAGTGACATATTTCTGCTGTTTACCCCAGCTTTTCAACAAAGAGAGTAATTATGAAAATTAGTGCCTGGCCAGCCAGTGAGCGACCGCGGGAAAAGTTGCAACGCCATGGACCTGACAAATTAAGTGATGCCGAGTTATTGGCGATTATATTTCGCACTGGCAGCCAAGGTGTTAGCGCCGTCGAATTATCTAAACAATTGCTCAATACGTTTGGCAATATTCGCAATGTACTTAATGCAGATATTAATAATTTGATGGAACACAAGGGTGTTGGGCATGCTAAGTATGTGCAATTACAAGCGTGCTTGGAACTGTCTAAGCGGTATTTCTCTGAACCGCTGACTGCGCGCCGCGTAATGGCCAGCAGTGTTGATGTAAGACGTTATGTGATGCACCACTTACGGGATAAGGAACACGAGGTATTTGCTGTCTTATGGTTGGATGTGAAGCATCGTTTGATTGAATTTGACCTTGTATTTGAGGGTACGATCAATGCAACAGCAGTATATCCAAGAGCTTTGATAAAACGGGCAATGAAATACAATGCAGGCGGTGCAATTTTAGTCCATAATCATCCGTCTGGCGATCCCAATCCTAGTCGTGCTGATAAACAAATTACGGCGACGATGGAAGAGGCTTTTTCGGCAATTGACGTACAGGTGATAGACCACATTATTGTTGGTGATGGGCAAACTTACAGCTTTGCCGAGCAGGGGTTATTAAAGGCCTAAATAAACAGCAAAATGGGTTGCTTTTGACGATGCTAGAGTAAATCATCAATATATTGTTTGTTTTTTGCTCAATCACCCATTTTTTGTTGATCTTAAATCTTAAATACTGTATAAAGTGCGCCCTATTGTCATGAGTGTGGCTTCCTCGATTTGCGTTGTCACAAGTGAAATTTTTAATTGGAGACAAGTCAATGTCTAGAGTATGTCAAGTAACTGGCAAGCGTCCTGCGGTAGGTAACAACCGCTCACACGCAAGAAACGCGACGCGCCGTCGTTTTCTACCAAATTTACAATCTCACCGTTTTTGGGTTGAGAGTGAAAACCGTTTCATAAAGCTTCGTTTATCTGTAAAAGGTATGCGTATTATTGATAAAAAGGGCATCGATGCAGTGTTAACTGACATGCGTGCTCGTGGTGAGAAAGTTTAAGGGGCCTACTCATGCGTGATAAAATTAAATTAGTATCTTCAGCAGGTACAGGTTATTTCTATACCACTGACAAGAACAAGAAGAACATGCCTGGCAAAATGGAGATCAAAAAGTTTGATCCTAAAATCCGTCAGCACGTGATGTTCAAGGAAGCAAAAATCAAATAATTGTTTGATTCTGTCTCCAGAAAAACCCGGTTTATCCGGGTTTTTTTGTGTCTATTATTGGCTTAATCATGGGATTAAGGTACTGTTTACACATCTTAATCTTGTCTCTATTGCGATTGTCAACATGACCTCAAAAGCGTGGAATAACGTCGTCATTTTAGCTGTTCTCTTTATGGCTTTTTTGTTTATGTTTGTGAGCGATAAAATGAACCAAACGACACCATCAGCTAATCGGCCTTTACTTGAGCCATACGAGCGCATTTATCAGCTCGCCATTGGCGACACTGTCGTTAAGAAGGTTGGCTTACATTGGCAAAGTCAAAACCAGTCACTCACGCAATCAGTTTGGCTAGCCGAACTTGTGCAGCATTGGTCTGACGTTGAGTTGTCCTTGTGTGCCGCTACTAAACCAGTGCAAAGCTATTCAGTGATTATGTGGCTGGTGGGCTCTGACACCCGCTATACCCTTGATGTGGTGTTTGAACAGGATGCTGAAGTACAGGTGTTTTTACAGAATACCTGCTACCGCGTTGTTAATAAACAACTCAACCAATTAATTCCTTTGGAGTTGCAATAATGCCAGAGTTGCCAGAAGTTGAAGTCAGTCGTCTGGGTATCACCCCTCACTTACAACAGCAAACCATTTGCCATATTGTGATCCGTCAAAAGCAGTTGCGTTGGCCTATTCCCAATGACGTGTTGTTAGCTAAAGGGCAGGTAATTACCGGTGTCCGTCGGCGAGCAAAATATTTACTTATTGATACTGCTGTGGGCAGTATCATATTGCATTTGGGGATGTCCGGCACGTTGCGAGTATTAGCAGCTTCCAGCCCTGTACAGAAACACGATCATCTTGATATCGTACTCGGCAGTGGGCAGTGTTTGCGATTAAACGACCCCAGACGCTTTGGCGCGTGCTTATGGCAACCACCATCTGATATTCATTCATTACTGCAACGTTTAGGGCCAGAGCCCCTAACAGATGCATTTGATGGCGAACATCTGTATAAATTATCAAGAGGTAAGCAGAGTTCCGTTAAGACCTTTATTATGGACAATCACGTGGTTGTTGGGGTGGGTAATATTTATGCCAGTGAATCGCTTTTTATGGCAGGCATCAATCCCAAGCGCAAAACCGGTAATGTCAGCAGAGCTCGTTACCGGTTGCTTGCAGATTGTATAAAGGAAGTGTTAGCGAGGGCAATCACACAAGGTGGCACGACACTGAAAGACTTTACTCAATCCGATGGTAAACCGGGATACTTTGCCCAGCAATTACAAGTCTATGGACGTGAAGGAAAAGCATGCTTGCGTTGTCAGGGAACCATACGCTCACACGTCATTGGTCAGCGCAATACCTATTACTGTGCTGCTTGTCAGCGTTAGTTAGCTATCTTTGCTAACAGCTTTTGCTGCACAATATCAGCGCAGAATTGACTCACATCACCACCGTGTATGGCAACCTCCCTTACTAACGTAGAAGAAATAAAACTATTACCCTCAGACGGTGTTAAGAATACGCTTTCTAAATCAGCGGATAACTTACGATTCATATTGGCCATTTGAAATTCGTATTCAAAATCCGATACGGCACGCAATCCTCGAATTAACACTGAGGCATTTTGCGCCTTAGCAAAATCAATCAATAAACCACTAAATCCAACTACGCTGACATTACCTAACGGCTGGGTCACTGCGGTGGCTAATGCTACCCGTTCATCAAGACTTAGCAGGGGCTTTTTCGTTGGATTATTAGCGACTCCCACCACCACGTGTTGAAACAATTTACTTGCACGTTGTATCAGATCCGTATGTCCGTTGGTAATAGGATCAAAGGTTCCTGGATAAATCGCGGTGTTATACATGGCATGGGTCTCAACTTAACAATGGGATTTCTGCAACATACCATTGTTTTAACCTTTGTAAACCTTTGATTGATTTTCTGAGGGGCTGTTATCACAAATTATACGGGTAACGGGTTAAGGTTCCCCGCGCGCGGGTAAAGTCATGGTCATTCGTACCTCAGTGTCGTATCATCCTTACTCGAAAGACACCTAAAACGCCGGCAGATGTAGCAAGTATTAAAGGAACAGCAGTGAAGACGCAACCAAACACAGAACTTTACACAGGTTTAAACGCCAACTTGAACGGATTCATTAATAATAAAGGGAATATGATTGGTCACTTTAAAAGGACTATTAGCACACTGTTCTTGGGATTAATACTTTCAAGTAGTCATTTGCAAGCCGCACCTTGGATCACCACGGATGATGCCTTTTTACGTGAAAGTATTACCGTGTTAGCAGATGCTGGGGTGATCAAAGGGCCGGTAAATACCTATCCACTGCCGTGGCGTGATATTCAAGTAGATGTCGCTAACGCATTCCATTCAGCTGAATTTGCAACATTAACGTCAGATGTTAGCGCAGCATTATATTATGTTAAGAGCCAGATGTTGGGTAGCAATGTTCATGAGGACAGGCCAGTAGCCTCACCCAAGGTGCCTCTTCAACGCCATTCGGTGAGTGTTTACGGGGGTAGTGACACCTTTGATACTCAGTCATTTGGCGCCCGTATGGACAGCCAGTTTGGCGTCCGTGTATCCACGGAGTATCATCAAGACGATTGGGCTGTCAAAGCGTCAGTTAATGCCAGACACAATCATTACAACAAAAATCAAGATGACCAGTTACTCACGGCTGATGGCAGTTACCTTGCCAAGCGTTTAGGTAACTGGTGGTTATCCGTAGACCAAATGTCCCATTACTGGGGACCGGGGAAAACTAATGGGTTTATTGTGTCAAACAACGCCCGCCCATTTCCCGCCGTGCGTTTGACCCGCGACTCCGCCAAAGGCTTTGAAACGCCCTGGTTGAGTTGGATTGGGCCGTGGTCATTAAGTACCTATATTGGAGAACAGGAAAGTAGTAATTTACTGCCTAACATTAAGTTGTGGGGTATGCGAGTGAATCTTAAACCGGTGTCATTCTTGGAACTAGGTTTTAGCCGCGCTACCCAGTGGGGCGGTGATGGTCGAGATCAAAGTGCCGGTGTGTTTTTTGATATGATTCGGGGTGTTGACAACGGTGAAGGCGGCCGTAAAGGTGATCAAGAATCCGGCAACCAGTTAGCCGGCATGGATATGCGTTTTTCATTTCCCATATTTGGCCAGCCCATGGGTCTGTACGGTGAGTTTATTGGTGAGGATGAAGCCAATAAAATGCCTTCACACTATTTTTATATGGGCGGCATGGATACACGGTTCCGTCACCAGGGGGGCTTTACTCAACTATTTTTGGAGTATACCGATACTACGGTCAACTGCAGTAAAACAGAAATAAGAACTTATAACTGTGGTTACAACCATCATATGATGAAAGAAGGTTATCGCCGTTATGGCCGTGCCATGGGTAGCACCTATGACAATGATACATTAGTCCACACAGTAGGCGCTAAACACGTCTCTGGTCAACGGCAATGGCATACTAGCCTTGGTTATATCCGCTTAAATGTGGACAATGCAGGGCGCCATCCCATAGCCCCAGTAGCGGAACATAGGCTCCAATGGGATATGGGTTATCAGCAGCCATTGGCCAATGGCCGTATACTGATTGAAGGGCGTGTTATGGAGCGTAACTGGCGCAGTACTAACCGTTCTGAGGTAGAAGCTGATATACGGGCGCAATGGCAATACCAGTGGTAACAGAGCCCAGAATAGCCCGGCCTTGTAGTGATAAGTGATGAGTTGTTAAGCCCCTGAGTGGTAGCAAAAGCCTACCACTCGTAGCCCACGGTTACACGCTGATAGTTATGGTCTTGGCTGTCCTTACCCTGAGTGAAGGTAATACGCCATAGGCCTTTGTCTGTTGCGTAGTGATAACGCAAGGCCAGTTCACTAGGTGAGGTATTGAGGATGGTGTTTTCAGCCACTGTATTTGCCCCCACTGTGTGATTGCTTTGACTGTATTTAGCCTCTAGGTAGTGCCTGTTCCCCACGGGCGTTGCTAATACTAGTACCGTGTGTTCACTTTCTTCAGTATCCATAAGCCAAGCCGCGTGACCTAAGTTAACAGCGTCATTGCGGAAGCCATTTTCATACCTATCACTTTGGTACCAACTACCTTGCCATTGCGTATGTTCAATGCTTATTGAAAAATTAGAGTCTGCAATACTGGCAAGGTGGCCACCGAGTGCCACACTGCGATTGTCTATGGCATTATCAATACCATCGCTTGTCGCTACTTCACCATAAATGGCCAAGGGCAGGCCCAATGCATTGCTCCATTTGAAGCTGGTGGATGACAGTTGATAACCTAAATCAGTACCGTCATTTTGCTGTTCAAGCTGAGAGGGCAGTATGCTTGCCGTTATATGATCAACAATACTGTAATCCTGTTCGCCACCACCGTATTGTGTTACTTGGTTGTAGCCTAAGGTCAATGAGTCAATCGGACTGACACTCACATGCATGCCAGCCAATCGTGGTTTACCCGATACCCTTTGCTCCTGTGACAGAATCCCTGTAGTGGAGTCTAGTGTTTGGTAAAACAATTGATACCGAACGTTCCAAGGTGTTATGCCAACACTATTACTTAAGGTAACTGATGGGGTTTGTTCGGCATTAGCAGACAGCACCATGGCATCATATTGCATTGCTGACAACCAATGTGGACGATACCCTACATCCAATTGCATGTAAGAGTTTCCTAAGCCAATGTGGCTGTTAGAGTTGACTAAACGAGCTTTGCCATCATCATTGTAGATTTGTTGTACACCTTGGGCAACGTATACATAGGGGTTAAAAAAATGGAAACCGTGTACTTCGAATATGGCTCTGTCTTCAGACGTTTCGCCACCTTGATTGGGTAATGTCTGCTTGCTGTCGTTATCGTGTTGGCTGACAGCACCGTCAATACTGGATAATACGATGCCAGACTTCTTAGTATAACGCCTGAGATAATGAGATAACTGGCCATGTAATTGCGGATGGGTGTGTTGTATTTGCTTCAAGCGACGTTTAATGTCAGCAGCGGCATAGGGTTTGGCAACCGGTGCGTGGGAAGTTAACGCCATTAAGTGTTCAATGTGCCTTTCAATTAAAGGGCTGGTATTAACCGGTAGGTAGGGTGATACACCTGCACTATGGACCAGTGGCGCTATCAGCAAACCAATCCACGATAATCCTTTTTTCATTTAACTTTTTGTCCTAACTACCATAATACTTTTACCGCCGTTATCTTACGCCAAGCAAAACTGAAAAGATAGCGCCTGAGTCTTTGTACAGTACAATTTTGATAACTAAATTACGCTTATTTTCCTATAATCCCAAGTGGGCTAGGTTCGCCTCTATTGCGCCTGAGTTTTGTTGTATGGTGTTCATGCCTGCTTGCCCTTGTTGCTGGCGGCGCGAAGGCGATGTTATCCACTCATCCACACAATTGACAATATCGGCACTGTTGGTCACCCTTACTAGGGCGCCAGCTTGTTCCAGTGTTTGGCAAATATGTGGGTTGTTGTAGGTGTGGGGACCCATCATGCAGGGGATTTGATGCACGCATGCCTCAAGGGGGTTGTGTCCTCCTTTAGCCGCGAGACTGCCACCAATAAAGGCCATATCAGCATAAGCGTACAGTGCATTTAATTCACCCAGCGTATTGCCGTAAATAATATCGGTAGTGTCACTGACATGATGGTTATCTGATAACCTGACGTAGTGATAGTTAGCTAATGTATGTTCCACACTGGTAAACCGTTGCGGATGTCTTGGCACCAGAATTAATAACAAACGTGGGTGGTTTTTACGTAACTCATCAAACGCGGATAAAATGTATTCTTCTTCTGTTTCGTGTGTACTGGCTGCAATTAACACGGGGCGCTCGCTCCAGCTGAAACGCTGACTAAGGCCTTGTATTTTCTGGGTGTCGTTGGCGGTGATGGTAACATCAAACTTTATATTATGGGTCAAGTGTAATTGCGACGGCGTCGCACCCAATTGTTGGTATTGTATATAGTCACGCTCACTTTGTACCCCAATCATATGGATTTTCTGCAACATAGGGGTAAATAGCCATTCAACTTTCTGGTACCGCTGAGCTGAGCGTTCAGTCATTCTGGCGTTGATAACGGAGACTGGGATATTGCGCTGCCAACACGTAGTGACCAGAGTAGGCCACAGTTCCACTTCGGTAATTAACACGTGTCGTGGTTGGATGGCACTGATCAAACGCTGCATGGCAAAGCCCATGTCATAGGGTAAATAGCAGTGATTAATGCGTTTGCCTAATAGTTGTTGTAAGCGTTCAGAGCCTGTTGGCGTTGTTGTAGTTACGGTAATAAACTCATCTGGCTTGCGTTGTAACAACCGTTCAATGAGTTTAGCGGCAACCACGACTTCACCCACGGATACACAGTGTATCAACAAGCCGTTGGTGTGTTGTGGTGCTCTGATGATACCGAACCGTTCACCCATGCGATGACGATAGGCTTTCAGGCGGGTCACCGAACGCAGCAATAGTTGAATGACTAATACTGGTACCAACAACACGGTAACAACGCGATACAGAATATACGCGAGGACATACTTAGCCTGTGTGGGCCGACAAGACGGTTTCATAAAGTGCGTGTTCCTTTTAACTGTCCAAATATTTTATCATGTATCTCGCGGATGTGCAGTTGTCTGGTCCAGTGTCTACTATGATGTTGCCTATGTGTAAGTTTATCCTCACAGCAAAGGCAATATTTTTCATTGCCATTATATGCAGTTTTCAAGCAATCACCAGTATACTAGCGGCTGTTGATTATTGTTATTACAGAGAGCGTTGCATGAGCACAGAGTTTATTTCCCACATATCAAGTCAGTTAGCAGATGTTAAAGCGCAAGGCTTGTATAAAAGTGAACGTATTATTACCTCGCAACAGCAGGCGGGTGTCAACACTGAAGAGGCGAGTAATGTATTAAACTTTTGTGCCAATAATTATCTGGGTTTAGCTAATCATGAGGCGTTGGTAGATGCAGCCAAACGAGGGCTTGATAGTCATGGTTTTGGTATGGCATCTGTACGTTTTATTTGTGGTACACAAAACATTCACAAGCAACTAGAACAAAACCTCAGTGAGTTTTTAGGTATGGAAGATACTATCCTGTACTCTTCTTGTTTTGATGCTAACGCAGGACTCTTTGAAACCCTATTGACTGCTGATGATGCAATCATTTCAGATGCATTGAACCACGCCAGTATTATTGATGGAGTACGCCTGTGCAAAGCGAAACGCTACCGTTACGCTAACAATGACATGCAAGCCTTAGAAACCCAGCTGGAACAAGCAAAAGCCGATGGCGCGCGATTTATTTTAATCGCCACTGATGGTGTGTTCTCCATGGACGGCGTCATTGCAAACCTTAATGGTATTTGTGACTTGGCTGAGCGTTACGGCGCCATGGTTATGGTGGATGATTCCCATGCCGTGGGTTTTGTTGGTAAAAAAGGTCGCGGTAGTCATGAATTTTGTGATGTGATGGGACGTGTTGACATTATTACCGGCACCCTGGGTAAGGCATTAGGTGGTGCCTCCGGTGGTTACACGTCAGGTAAAAAAGAAGTGATTAGTTGGTTGCGCCAACGCTCTCGTCCTTATTTGTTCTCTAACTCGCTAGCCCCAGCCATTGTCAATGCCTCTATTCAGGTGCTTGAGCTACTGTCTAGTGGTGATGAGTTACGGCAACAATTGAATGATAACAGTGATTATTTCCGCACTAAAATGGCCGCTGCAGGCTTTACACTAGCAGGCGCTGATCATGCCATTATTCCCGTTATGTTAGGTGATGCTAAATTGGCCGCGAGTATGGCTGATGAAATGTTAAAGCGGGGCGTTTACGTGGTTGGATTTTCTTTTCCCGTGGTGCCAAAAGGTCAGGCGCGGATCCGTACACAAATGTCGGCTGCCCACACCCAAGCGCAATTAGATCATACCATTACTGCATTTATCGAGGTTGGTAGAGAGTTGGGGATTATTGAATGAAAGCGTTAGCAAAACAGTACAGTGAACCTGGTATTTGGATGACTAATGTGGAAATACCTACCATTGGTCCAAACGACTTATTGATAAAGTTAAAGAAAACTGCCATTTGCGGCACTGATATGCATATATATCACTGGGACGAGTGGGCGCAAAATACCATTCCTGTACCTATGGTGGTAGGCCATGAATATGTGGGGGAAGTGGTTGAAATAGGTGCGGAGGTCAAGGGCTATAGTATCGGTGACCGAGTATCAGGTGAAGGCCATATCACTTGTGGTCATTGCCGTAATTGTCGCGCGGGTCGACGTCATTTATGTAACAACACCGAAGGTATTGGGGTTAACGTGCAAGGTTCGTTTGCTGAATATTTGCGTATTCCAGCCTTTAATGCATTTAAAATACCAGACAATATCAGTGATGATCTAGCCGCGGTGTTTGATCCCTTTGGTAACGCCGTACATACCGCCTTATCCTTTGATTTGGTGGGCGAGGATGTGCTAATCACCGGTGCTGGTCCTATTGGGATTATGGCTGCAGCAGTAGCTAAGCACGTGGGCGCCAGACATGTGGTGATCACTGATGTTAACCCTTACCGATTGGCCTTGGCTGAGAAAATAGGTGTGACTCGCGCGGTTAACGTCGCGGAACAGTCATTAACTGATGTTATGGCATCCCTTGGTATGACAGAAGGCTTTGACGTTGGTTTGGAAATGTCAGGGGTACCACAAGCGTTTCAAGATATGTTAGAAAAGATGAATCACGGTGGCAAAATTGCCTTATTGGGAATCCCCCCCAGCGCAACGGCGATCAATTGGAATCATGTGATTTTTAAGGGTTTGCAAATTAAAGGTATATACGGCCGTGAAATGTTTGAAACCTGGTATAAAATGGCAAGCCTAATTCAAAGTGGTTTGGACATCTCCCCAATAATTACCCATCATTTTGATATTGATGAATTTCAACAAGGATTTGATACAATGGCGTCTGGTCAATCAGGAAAAGTCATTTTAAATTGGGACAAATAACATGGATACCTTTGCACATATCACCATTGCCGAAACCCTTGAACGTATGAATGAAACTGAGCTGTGTATCGTCGATATTCGTGATCCGCAAAGTTTTATCGCTGGCCATATTCCGGGGGCCTTGCCCCTGACTAATGAAAATCTGTCACAATTTATTGCTGATTCTGATTTCAGCCAGCCCGTGGTTGTTTGTTGTTATCACGGTAATAGCAGTCAGCAAGCAGCTCAATACTTAATCAATCAAGGCTTTGCAGAAGTGTATAGCTTGGATGGTGGTTTTGAACTGTGGCGACAAACCGAGGCGGCCGAATCCGGCCAATAAGGCGTTGATGCTGCTAGTGTGTTATCGCAGCACCTTGCTACTCTTATCCCTCGTAAAGGTATTTTGTAAATATCACGTTTTTAATAATTTCATTGCCAGTCTCCTGGCGCATAATGAGTTTCAGGCGTTGCAGGATGGCGCGGCGAATGTCTTCTCTTCCTACCAAGGATTTAACTTGGCTTTCTGACTGCTTGCCAAAAATTTCAATAATGGTGGCGCGCAGTAACGGCGCATGGTGCTCAGTGGTTGACAAATATTCGTAATCTTCAATCATTAATTCCACGGTAACGCGGACATAACCCAAACGGCTATCGTCGACAGAGACATAGTTAGTCACAATGTCAGGTTCCAGACCAAAATACGCCAGTTTATTTTCTGCCTTCGCAGCTTGACTAAAACCTAGCGCCAGCACGAGTAAGCAGGTGTAGATAACTCGGCGATACGTGTTGATATAACTGCTCATAGGGCTATCCATTGATCATCATAGACTTACGATTAAAGCAGATTTATTAATAAAAATATAGGAATACTTTAGTCTTGCTAACTGAGTTGATATGATGTGGTTAACTTCCTTTTTATGAAAACCGATGAATACTAGGCAAAGCGATAACTCATTAGGCCAAGATAGCAATTGGCAAACTGCAAAGGCATCACAAATCCCTTGTGCGGTGCTAAACGATTGGTTGCTAAATACGGGGTCATTGACTGAACGACTAAAATCACGTTGCCGAAACTTCAGGGTAGAAATACTGCAGCAGTGTGTCACAACCATATCCGCTGATGAAGCAAAAAAACTACAGTTAAATACCCTACAAGCGGTAACACGTGAGGTGCTTTTGTACGGTGACGGTGAAGCGTGGGTGTATGCTCGTACACTGATGAGCCCGCATTTGTATACGCTGGAAGAAAAAGGCTTATCTGGGCTAGGCAATCAACCTCTAGGCTCAGTCATCTTCAACGATCCACAATTTATCCGCCACGCCTTTGAATTGACCTCTGTGCAGCCTGACGCGCGGTGCTTGCAACATCTCGGTTTAGGGTTTAATCAACCGTTATGGGGGCGTCGTTCGGTGTTTAATTATCAACATCACCATATGATGGTTAGTGAGTTTTTTCTGCCTAAGTCGCCAGCTTATAGTGCTTATCATTGGCAAACACATCAGGAGTAGTACATGACACGAAAACAAATTCACGGATACCTAGAGTTGATGCGGTTGGACAAGCCCGTGGGTATTTATTTGTTGTTGTGGCCGACGTTATGGGCGTTATTACTCGCCGCTGATGGTATACCAAAATTTGAGATGTTATTGATTTTTGTGTTGGGTGTGATACTCACTCGCTCAGCGGGGTGTGTGATTAATGATTACGCTGACAGACGCGTTGATGGTGCAGTGGCTCGGACCGCTAGTCGGCCTCTGGTGCGGGGTGCCGTCACCGCAAAGCAAGCATTATTATTGTTTGCCTTGTTAAT
This sequence comes from Alteromonadaceae bacterium, assembly GCA_042091475.1. Lineage (GTDB taxonomy): Bacteria > Pseudomonadota > Gammaproteobacteria > Enterobacterales > Alteromonadaceae > CAXRGH01. The sequence continues at coordinate 19,902 of JBELHI010000015.1, read as the reverse complement.
GCTGTGCGCTTTTGGATTAGTATTGCAATTAAATTTAGCCACGATTGTTTGGTCATTTGTCGCTCTATTTTTAGCTACCCTATATCCTTTTATGAAGCGTTACACTCATTTACCTCAGGTGTTTCTCGGCGCTGCTTTTGGTATCGCAATACCCATGGCGTTTGCGGCCATTCAAGGCAGCGTACCAACGCTGGCTTGGTGGCTGTATGGCGCAAATATGTGTTGGATTGTAGCTTACGATACCGCCTATGCAATGGTTGATCGGGATGACGACCTCAAGGTTGGAATAAAATCGACGGCTATCTTGTTTGGTCGTTATGACCGTCTCTGTATCGGCTTATTACAAGGGGGATTCTTATTTGGACTGGCTTTTCTGGGGCTACAACAGGACTTCACCATAATTTATTTTAGCGGCCTGCTTGGTGCAGGGTTAAGTTTTATTTATCAGCACAGATTGTTATGTAACAAGCAGCGTGAAGGGTATTTTAATGCGTTTAAAAACAATAACTGGACTGGGATTTTTATTACTGTTGGACTGTGTCTTGAAGTCAGTAATTTCAATTTTTTGAGCTCATAGAGCGGCAATCAATAGACATGAAACACAACTGAGCGGCAACAGCCTTGTTACGTTCGTCCAATACTATCGCTGATAGCGGTGTGCAATCTTTTGGTCTCATGCTAGACAACCCCGCTGAAATGTAATTATCAGGCAGAGTGGATCGCACAAGTTATTTCAAGCTTGCAATACTTTGTGCAATGTCACCGTTGATCAGTGTAATAATCACAGATTGTAAACTTAAGCTTTGTTCGGCGTGGCTAATACTACCCGCTGATTCAACCACCATATCTGCTTCACGTAGCGCGGCAACAAAGCCCTTAAGAACATTTTTGTCGTAATATTCAGGCGCGTTGATACCGTGTAATGCTGACAAACGCTCTGCCACTTTAACACTTTTAGCTTCTAACTCTGAGCGACTTACCCCCGTGTCTGGCGACAAATTAGACAGCACGATGGCGTAACGCTGTAAGGTGTCCTGAATAAGGTTGTTGAGCAGTGACAGTGACAAATACTGCGGTGTATCATTTTCTGGGGCTTTTATTTTTCTGCCGGACTGTAATAACAGCCCACCTTGTTTCATTTCTTTAACCAGTGTGTTGGCGTAGTCAGTGGCCTGGCTGCTATCAAAGTGAATAAATAACTCGCGTTTGAGTAACGGAAAAATAGCTTCAATAATCTTGATGAGCTGGGCTTTTTCAATGCCATTATGTTGAATAACGGCAGCGGCAATAAGCGCAGGTAAAGCAAATACGTGCATTACATTATTGCGGTAATAGGTATGAGCAATGGCAGCCTGTTCATCAAAGCCAATGATGCGACCAAAGCTATCTTCGCTGATGGAAAATTTATTTAGGCTAATAGCATGTTCAACAATCTTGTCAGGATCATTCTTTGGTAGGGTTGCAAATGATGAATAAGGTGCATTTTCAAGCAAACTAACGTAGTCACCAATCACAGACTTAAGGTCTCTTTCTTGCAATGCATGCTGTTTAGATGCCAACAAACACACCGAACAAAAGGTCATGTTATTTAGCGCAACGGTATGATTTATGCCTTCCATTACGTTACCCGCCAAATCAGCGACCGCCTGGTTAAACCACGAGGGACGCTTGTCATTGTCGTCGGATGTTTCGGATTGATATTGAGTGGTAAAACTATTGAGGGAAATTGGCTTGCCGAAGTTCAGGTAACCATAGCCATAGTTTTTGAGATTTTTTAATGCTGAAAAGGTCTGCCATAATGACTCTTTCTTTTTGGTTTTACCTTTTAATTCCTTGAGGTAAGAGCCTACTTCCATGACATGCTCGTAACCAATGTATACAGGCACCAAGCTAATAGGGCGCTGGTTATTACGCATGGCTGATTGCAGTGTCATACCGAGCATACCTGTTTTCGCTGACAATAATCTACCGGTTCTACTTCGGCCTCCTTCGGGGTAAAATTTTACAGGCACACCACTACTGAATAAATGGTCCAAATATTCCTTAAACACGGCCGTGTAAACTTTGTTTCCGCCAAAGCTGCGGCGTAAGAAAAATGCTCCAGCGCGCCTGAAGAAACTGCCAACAGGCCAGAAGTTTAAGTTAATCCCAGCAGCGATATGGGGGGTAACCAAACCTTGATGATAAATTACATAGGTTAACAGTATGTAATCCATGTGGCTTCGGTGACAAGGTACATAAATGATTTCATGGCCTGAATTTGCTAATTCTCGGACATGTTGAGCGTGATGAACTTCGATACCGTTGTAGATTTTGTTCCAGACTTTTTTCAAAATACGATCACTTAGACGTACTAAGCTGTCGTTGTAATCTGCAGCAATTTCTTTGACGTAGTTAGTTGCCACTGTTTTGGCTTGTTGATTGGTTAATTGTTTCGATGTTTGTTCTGTTTTGAGTGCTTGTTTAACCGAGTCAGTGGCCAGTATGGCGTTAATTAATTGTTGCTTGTCAATATGGTTAGGGCCTGTCATCGCTTGACGGCGGCGAAAGAAATGCACGCGCGCAACGCGCGCCAGTTTCTTCGCTACGGTCTCATTAACACTGTGTTGTTCGGTCATACTTCTCAGTGATACGGCAGGACTAAAGCTTACAAAATTATCTCGTCCCAGTAGCAATACAATGGCCATTTTCCTCAGCCAATTGGGCGATGCGCGGTCTGCCAATAAACCAGCCCAGGTGGTTGGTGAGCGCTCTGGCGTGCGACCCCAACACAAAGATACCGGTATTATTTGAACGTCTAAATCTGGTTGGTTTTTATGATCGGTAATGAGTGCACTTAGCCGCTGATATAATTTAGTCTTGGCTACTGGCCGTTTAAACAGTGACTCTGGCTGTTCGAGAAACATGACTTTAGGAAACACATCGTTATCGCTGCGAGCTGAAGCCCCAGGTTCAGGAAGACCCAATTGCTGACAGGCTTGAGTTAGCGCAATCTGATCCGAAAGTGATTTTGTTTGTAGTAAATAAACGACAGGTTTCAAAGTATCAACTTTGATTTCTTGGACAATATTGATTGCAACAGGGTTTGATTTGATGAAGATTTTCAATGGCCACTGTATCAACGCCGTAAAAAAAGATCTCAGTTGTTGCATGTAAATACCCAATAGTGAAAGAAATTAAAGACAAGTGATTTGTCAAACCAAACGGCGTAGCCGTTAATACTTCAATTATGACACGTTCCAATGCCCCATTGCCAATCCTGACTAGAAAAATTCATAATAGTTGAGCAAATTCCTCATCTTAGTACTTGAGTTATCAAAATAACTGGATATACTCACAGTGAAACTGTATATATAACCAGGCTGTTTATGCGTCCACTAACTACAAGACAACAAGAAGTACTTGAACTTATTAAGTCCGCCATCATGGATACCGGAATGCCACCTACTCGTGCTGAAATTGCGCGTCAATTGGGATTTCGTTCGGCCAATGCGGCTGAAGAGCATTTAAAAGCTCTGGCTAAAAAAGGGGCTATCGAAATTCTCTCGGGAACGTCCCGTGGTATTAAGCTTAATGTACCGTTAGATGACGCAGTGGAAGATGGTTTACCACTGATTGGCCGAGTCGCTGCAGGGGAGCCGATATTAGCCACGGCCCATGTGGAAACCCACTACAAGGTAGACCCACATTTGTTTAAGCCTAATGCTGACTTTTTATTACGGGTCAGTGGTAGTAGCATGATTGACATTGGTATTCGTGATGGTGACCTGTTAGCAGTACACAGTACCACTAATGTAACGAATGGTCAGGTGGTGGTCGCCCGTGTCGATGATGACGTGACGGTTAAAAGATTTGAGAGACAGGGACAATTTGTCTATCTACATCCCGAAAACGAGACATTGTCAGCGATTAAGGTTGACCTGCTAGCGCAACCCTTTTCAATTGAGGGTATTGCTGTTGGTGTAATCCGCAGTAGTGATTGGATGTAGTCCAACTATTTAATGATGTTACAATGACGTCTGCAGCCTACTCGCAGGTGTAAATGTCGTTGTAATGTCAACCTCTTTACCTCAAAGATTATTTCTATCCAGACAGCTAGTTATTCATACCCATAATTTTTTCAAACCTATCCAATCACACGTTTAAGTGTTAATTTTATGTTAATGACTTGTTGGCGTCGTTGTTTTGTGTCAATGTTACTAGGCCGTATAAAAAATCGCCACATTGTTGTTGTCAAAGTGTGTCGTATTTCAAATGCTGTGCTATATAACTATTAAGTGCGCAATGGCTCTACAGAGCTATACCAACTAAAACATAGAACCGCACTATCCTGCATTTAAGTACAGCAATAAATGATATCGCTCAACATGGCTTGCCTGTGCAAGTCACTGATAGCGTTGGAGGAGGTATTACTTGTGATCCGGATGATTACTCGTGCAATTGGAATTTTACTAGGGTTGTATTGCGTGGACGGTATAGCACAGCAGCAATCTATGCCCCTAAACCTAACTAAAGGTGTTACTGATATTAGTGGGCAGGTGTACGGCCTACACATGACCATTTTCTATATCTGCGTCGCCATTGGTGTCATTGTATTTGGCCTAATGCTCTACTCCATGATATTTCACCGTAAATCGCAGGGGGCAAAAGCCGCTAAATTCCATGAAAGCGTTAGAGTTGAGATCGCTTGGACCGTCGTCCCTTTTATTATTTTGATCGGTATGGCTGTTCCAGCTGCCAAAACCTTGGTGGCGATGGAAGACACCAGTGAGGCTGACGTGAGCATCCTGGTAACCGGATCTCAGTGGAAGTGGCATTATAAATACATGGATGATGAGGTGGAGTATTTTTCTTTGTTGGCGACGCAAACCGAACAAATCAATAACCGTTTTGACAAGGGCAGTAATTATCTTCTAGAGGTAGATCGACCTTTGGTTATCCCAATCGGTAAAAAAGTACGATTTTTAATCACATCTGATGACGTTATTCACTCGTGGTGGGTACCCGCTTTTGCAGTAAAAAAAGACGCTAATCCAGGCTTTATAAACGAAGCATGGACGTTTGTTAATGAGCCCGGTATCTACCGGGGGCAATGCGCTGAACTGTGCGGCAAAGAGCATGGTTTCATGCCAGTAGTGGTTATTGCCAAAACACCAGAAGACTACCAAACGTGGTTACAGCAACAGCGCACCGAACAAGCCGCGGCGAGACTTGAAGAAACGCGCTTGTTGGGCATGAATATGAGCATGGATGAGTTGATGTCAGAAGGTGAAAAAGTTTATGTCGCGCGGTGTGCCGCATGCCACATGGTTAATGGTGAAGGAATGGCCGGCATTTTTCCGGCAATTAAAGGAAGTCTGATTGCATTGAACGACCGTCCAAAGCATATCGACACCATTGTCAACGGCGTCAAAGGTACCGCAATGCAAGCGTTTGGTAAACAGCTCAGTATGAAGGAAATTGCCTCTGTAATTACCTACCAGCGCAATGCTTGGGGTAATGACACAGGCGAGTTGGTGCAAGCAAAAGATGTAAATCAAGTGATGCAACAGAGTCAGTAGGAGCGCGAAGATGACAACCCAGATCGACCACCAAGACCATCACGAACATCATGCACCGAAAGGCGTGATGCGGTGGTTATTAACCACCAATCACAAAGATATTGGGACCTTATATTTGTGGTTCTCATTTATAATGTTCTTAGTAGGCGGCGCCATGGCGATGGTCATAAGGGCTGAACTGTTTGAGCCAGGACTGCAAATCGTAGAGCCAAACTTTTTTAATCAAATGACTACAGTACACGGCTTGATTATGGTGTTTGGCGCGGTCATGCCCGCTTTTACCGGTTTAGCTAATTGGCTTATACCTATGATGATTGGTGCGCCAGACATGGCATTACCACGAATGAATAACTGGAGCTTCTGGATCTTACCTGGGGCATTTCTAATTTTATTGTCATCCTTGTTTCTTGAGGGTGGTGGTCCCAATTTTGGCTGGACCTTTTACGCACCGTTATCAACCACCTATAGTAATGATAGTACCGCACTGTTCGTGTTCTCAGTACATATCATGGGCATTTCCTCCATCATGGGCGCCATTAACGTCATCGTCACTATCGTCAACATGCGCGCGCCAGGTATGAGTTACATGAAGATGCCGTTGTTTGTCTGGACTTGGTTGATTACCGCCTTTTTATTGATTGCAGTGATGCCAGTATTAGCGGGCGCGGTTACGATGGTTCTCACCGACAAGTTTTTTGGCACTAGCTTCTTTGACGCAGCTGGCGGTGGCGATCCAGTGATGTTTCAACACATATTTTGGTTCTTTGGTCACCCCGAAGTGTACATCATGATTCTGCCCGCTTTTGGTATTATTTCTCAAATTCTACCTACTTTTACTCGGAAGCCTTTGTTTGGCTATGCATCCATGGTGTATGCCACCATGTCGATAGCATTTCTTTCGTTTATTGTATGGGCGCACCACATGTTTACCACCGGCATGCCTTTGTTTGGCGAAATGTTTTTTATGTTCGCTACCATGCTAATCTCTGTGCCTACGGGCGTTAAAGTATTTAATTGGGTTGCCACTATGTGGCGTGGTTCCTTAACCTTTGAAGTGCCCATGATGTTTGCTATTGCCTTTATTATCCTATTCACAATTGGTGGGTTTTCGGGTCTGATGCTAGCAATCACACCGGTTGATTTTCAGTACCACGATACCTATTTTGTGGTAGCCCATTTTCATTATGTACTGGTGACAGGTGCGGTATTTTCTATCATGGCAGCCGTGTATTACTGGTTGCCTAAATGGACCGGTAAAATGTTTGATATTACCTTGGCGAAGTGGCATTTTTGGTGTTCCTTGATTTCAGTCAACGTGTTGTTCTTCCCCATGCATTTTGTTGGCTTGGCGGGGATGCCCCGCAGAATTCCAGATTACGCCCTACAATTTGCGGATTTTAATAAGTGGATCAGTATTGGTGGTTTTGCTTTTGGCTTGTCACAGCTAATATTTTTAGCGGTAGTGATTAAAGCCAGTCGCAAGTTAGGTGAACCTGTATCCGGTCAAGTCTGGGATGGTGCGGACGGTCTGGAATGGGAAATTCCATCACCAGCACCCTATCACACGTTTTCGACTCCACCCATGGTGAGATAATATGGGGGCAACCAACGGCAGTACTCATATGACAATGGTGCGCCAACTGCTACTGGTGGTTGTGGCTATGTTTTGTTTTGGCTTTGTATTAGTGCCGCTATACGACGTGTTTTGCGATATTACTGGACTTAATGGCAAGACGAGTGATGAGGCCGCCGACTACTCACATGTTGTGGTTGATGAAAGTCGGTGGGTAACGGTTGACTTTGTTGCAAGGACTCACCAACAGATGCCTTGGTACTTTGCCCCTGAAGTTCGTAAAATTAAAGTACACCCCGGGGCATTAACGGTGATTAATTTTAATGCCCGCAATCAGTCTGGTCGGCATATGGTAGGACAAGCCGTCCCGTCAGTAACACCCGGAGCGGCTGCTATCTATTTGAATAAAACAGAGTGTTTTTGTTTTAATCAACAACCCCTTAACGCAGACGATGAACTGTTAATGCCGATGCAATTTTATGTTGATCCTGATATTCCAACTCATATCACCCACTTTACTGTTCAATATACCCTGTATGACGTCACTGATAAATGGCAACAAAGCTTGGCAAGTCAGCAAACATTCGTTGAAGTATGGAGACTATAAATGTCTGAACAAGACTACAAGGCCTATTATGTACCCGCGCAGAGCGTATGGCCTATTGTTGGTGCGATCGCATTATTTTTAATTGCCGTTGGTGCAGGTAACTTCGTTATTGAAAGCACCGCGGGTAAACCGGGTTATGGTGGTTACATTCTCAGCGCTGGCCTGTTTATGTTATTTGTGATGTTAATAGGTTGGTTTCATGACCAAATAAAAGAATCCATGTCGGGCTTATACAGCGACCAGCTTAGCCGTTCGTATAGGCAAGGTATGTTGTGGTTCATTTTCTCTGAGGTGATGTTCTTCGCCGCATTCTTTGGCGCGCTATTCTACGCTCGTATATTTTCCATCCCTTGGCTAGGTGGCGCAAGTAACAATGTGTCAACCCATACCGTATTGTGGCCTTCCTTTGAAGCACATTGGCCGTTGATCAGTTTCCCTGACGGTGGCATTACTGAAGCGATGGGGCCAATGGGATTACCGTTGATGAATACAGTGATTCTGATTATTTCTTCAGTAACTTGTCACTTCGCCCATGTCGGCCTTGAGCAAGACAACAGGAAGCAGTTAAAAACCATGCTAAGTATCACGGTATTACTAGGCATATTATTTTTGTTTCTCCAAGTCGAAGAGTATGTTCACGCCTATCGCGACATGGGATTGACACTACAATCTGGCATTTATGGTAATACCTTCTTTTTGCTAACAGGGTTTCATGGCCTGCATGTGACCCTTGGTACAATTATGCTGTTTATTATGTTGTTGCGGGTTTTTAAAGGCCATTTTACTTCGCAAAGCCACTTTGCATTTCAAGCCAGTAGCTGGTACTGGCACTTTGTTGATGCGGTATGGCTAATATTATTTGTCTTCGTATATATATTGTAGTTAATAAGGCCGTGGGTTTGGGGTTATGGCACCTGAAACAATGGCAATAATGATAAACAGCAAAACTAGACTTGAGAATAGCACTCGACGGCCAATGAAGTGGCTCATTTGTTTTTTACTGGGGTCATTTTTTGCCATTGATTGCATGGCTTTGAACAAGTTGTACAACATGATGATGAGCAAAATGAAAATAATGATTTTGATAAACATAATTACCTCAATGATTACGGCAGAGTGACAGTAATGAAAGCTATTACCTTTTCAACAGTAGTCGTTTTTATCTGTGTTGTCATTATGCTTGGGTTGTCGGTTTGGCAAATAAGTCGTGGATTAGATAAGCAGCAACGCTTGGCTCAGGTAAGTCAAACGGACTCCCAAGGGGTGACGTCACTCCAACAAGGATTGTTAAAGCGCGAGATACAAGATACGGCGATCACCGCTACTGGTCAATTTGACCATCAGCGTTATTTTTTGTTGGATAATAAAATACGCAACGGTCGAGTAGGCTATGAAGTGATAGGTATATTTAACACTCTGTCTGAGTCTTTGTTAGTTAACCTAGGTTGGGTTAAGGCGCCTTTGTATCGTCAACAACAACCTGATGTTGAGTTACCAAAAGATGTGGTCACTATCCTCGGCAGAGCATGGAGGCCGAGTGTTAATCCTATGGTTAGAGAAACCATAGACAAGGTTGTGCAATGGCCGGCGGTGGTACAACGGATAGATGTAGAACTCAAGAGTGAATGGTTGAGACAACCGTTGCTACCCTTTATGTTAGTACTTACTGACAATACATCGCCAGAGTTAGAAAAACAGTGGCAACCGGTTGTCATGCCACCGGAAAAGCATTTTGGTTATGCCGTGCAATGGTTTGCTTTGGCGATAGCTGCAGGGTTTATTTTTGTTGCGGTAAGACGCCAACAAAAAACTTAGGGATGACGTATGCAAAAGAAAAATAGGATGGTGTTGTTATTATTATTGGGTGTGTTTGCTTTGCCAGTATTGTTGGCGAAGCTTGCCCTTGAATTTGATTTTTTCAATAAGTCATCAACCAATAAAGGCCAGCTGGTTTCCGCGGAGTTAAATTTTTCAGAGGTCTATCAGTTAGACACGGTGAAGTGGCAATTACTTTATATTCATCAAGGTCAATGTGACAGTCTTTGTGAAAATGCTTTGTATAGCCTTTCACAAGTGTGGTCTGCCCTTGGTAAGCGCAGAGACAGGGTCCAGTCAGTGGTATTGCATCAACCAAATGACAGTATGCAGGATAAATTGGCACAATTTCCTGTTATTTACCCCGTTGAGGTAACCCCTGCAATAATCCAGCATAATGTCAGTAAGCAACAAGAACCTGGGATTTATATTGTTGATACATTGAGTAACGCCGTTTTATATTACCCGGTAGCCGAAGATAAATCGGTCGCGGTGATGATGGCAAGAGACATGTTAAGTGATTTAAAAAAGCTTTTGAAACTATCCAGAATAGGTTGAGGGAGATGGCTTATGGCGAAATTAGTAAAATGGTCTTTGGTGTTAGCGTTTTTTGTTATTTTGCTGGGCGCTTATACCCGCTTGACTGATGCCGGGTTGGGGTGTCCTGACTGGCCAGGGTGTTATGGCCACTTGTTCGTACCGATGGAACAGATGGATGTTGACGTTGCCAACAAAAGCTTTCCAGAAAGGCCAGTAGAGATTGAAAAGGCCTGGAACGAAATGATACACCGATATGTCGCAGGTACCCTCGGCCTAATGATCTTAGCTATTTGGGCTTTTGCGTTTATTCAAAAGCGGCCCCTACGGATCAAGTTAGTTGCATCACTATTACTAGCGTTAGTGGTATTTCAAGCTGCACTCGGCATGTGGACGGTGACCATGAACCTGATGCCAGTGGTGGTCATGGGCCACCTATTGGGTGGGTTTGCGGTATTCTGCTGTTTATATTGGCTCCATTTGACCCTATCAATAAAAGCGCCTGAATCTCCCAAAAGCTATATATCTGCCAGATTCTTGGCTCGTGTTGCCGTTGTGGTATTGGTGGCTCAGGTAGCGCTAGGTGGATGGACGTCAACTAATTATGCGTCTTTGGCCTGCACAGAACTACCGGTTTGTGAGCCCGGTTGGTCTGAAAGGTTAGATATTGAAGGCGCAATGTCAGTTCCCACAGCTGACAATTATGAGTTTGGGGTGCACGGCTATGAGGCGCGTATGACAATGCACGTTATTCATAGATTTGGTGCCGTAGTTACCACATTGGTGTTAATATTACTGGCTGCTGTGGTGTTGCGTAATGTACCGTCAGTCTCAATGCGTGTAACAAGTGTGATATTGAGCCTATTACTGATTGCGCAAGTATTACTTGGTATAGGTAATGTAGTACTCAGCTTACCCCTCATCATTGCTGTAGCGCACAATGGTGTAGCTGCCTTGTTACTGTTGTCTTTAGTGCGGCTTAATTTTGAGTTAAACGATGCTAAAGCTGGGGTAATGCATGGCTAGCACCATACGAGGGGGCGTGATTTATTTTGCGGCTGTTGGCTACCGTGTTAGCGTATGTAACGTTTTTTAAGTTGCGTTACTAATTTTTCTTTTGGATGGTTTCTAATTATGAATCAAACTGTTGTGCGTTTGTTGTTGTTGATATTCTTTGCTTTTGGCGTGCTTGCGCTATTAACTATTTCACCGCCATCTGAGTCACAACTGTTATCAGCGAAACGTTATCCAGAGCCCAGAGCCTTAAATCCTTTTGTGTTAACCGACAACAAAGGGCAAGTATTTAATAATGCACGCCTTGAGGGACAGTGGGATCTTATTTTCTTAGGTTACACTTACTGTCCTGACATCTGTCCAACAACCTTAGCTGAATTAAGGCGCGTATATCCTCAATTAGCAGAAAAAATAGACGTCAACGTTGTGTTTATCTCCGTTGACCCCATTCGGGATACAGCCGAAAGGTTAGACCAATACATTGGTTTCTTTAATTCTGAATTTACCGCGGTGACTGGCACTCACAAAGAATTGTTTCCCATGACTCGCAATATGGGCATGATGTACTCTATCCCACCATTAGAGGATAACGAGAAAAGTTATTTAATTAATCACAGTGGAGCGATAATCATTATCAACCCTGAGGGACAGCTGGTGGGGCGTTTCCCACCAGAAGTGATCCCCGGTCAGCTATCACTGCCGAATGGTGACCACATAGTTCACGATCTACTCATGCTAGCGTCTGAGTAATGGGATTACTTACTCAGTCAATGTCCAAGGGGTCTTGGGACAAAACAATACCTGTACTATCGGCATAAATGTGGTCTTGAGGTAGGAAGGTAACGCCAGCAAAGTTTACCGCGACATCAGACTCGCCATCCATGATGTCAGTGGCACCGGCAGGAGTAGAAGACATCGCGTGAATACCGATATCAAGCTCAGCGAGTAACTCCACATCGCGCACGCTGCCATAACAAATGATCCCTTCCCAATTATTATCTAACGCCGTTTGGGCAATGCGTGCATCAACAAGTCCTCTCCGCAATGAACCACCGCCGTCAATCAACAATACTTTGCCAGCCCCAGTTTGACCCACTATCTCTTCAATGAGTCCATTGTGTTCAAAACACTTGATGGTAGTAACTTCTCCACCATAAGACGTGCGCCCGCCATAGGGTACAAATAGCGGCTCTAAAACGTCTACACTGTCAGCGAATAAATCACAAAGTTCAGAAGTATTGTATTGCATGGCATATTCCATTGTAAATCAGTTAAGTACGACTTAAAGTATATGAAACTTTGGCGAACAATCAACCGCTTAAAAGCAATATGTTGCTGTAATAAACGCTTCTTCTTATTGTCACCCAGTAGTCACATTTTAAAACTAATCTATTAGTAACAAAAAATAATCGTGCTTGGTATTGCGAAATGAATGCAGCGTATAAATTAGACTTATATTTATTTTACTGGTTGTTTAATAAAACCCGAGGTAGTAATTGCCAGTGGATAAAATATGCTTCCAAGTCTGGTGATGGTCCACTATATTTGGCCGTCGGGTTGGCATTGTATTGGTTCGATCCGGTTAATGGTCCATTATTTTTTTATACGACATTGCTTGCGTATGCCCTAGAACTTCCCATTTATCTTTTTTTAAAAAAAGCCTTACAACGCCCCAGACCGTGCGATATGTTGAATGATTTTGATGCACATGTATCGCCGTCAGACAAGTTTAGTTTGCCCTCAGGCCACACTGCAGCGGCATTTCTGATGGCCACTGTATTGTCCAATTTCTATCCCCTTTTGACCCCGTTTGTATTTGTTTGGGCCAGTATGATCGGTTTATCAAGAGTACTATTGGGTGTGCACTACCCTTCTGACGTATTAGCAGGCGCAACCCTAGGTGTTGTCATGTCTAGTTTAGCAATCAATCTTTATGGGTAAGGCTCTAATGAAAATTTTATATGGTGTGCAAGGCACGGGTAACGGTCATATCAGCCGTGCACGGGTGATGGCTAAATATTTTTCACTGCGTGATGATGTGCACGTTGATTTTCTGTTTTCTGGACGCCCGGCCAATGAATATTTTGATATGGATGTGTTTGGTGAATTTACCACCCGACGCGGCGTATCTTTCAAAGTAAAACAGGGGCAAGTGGATACCCTAGGAACATTAAAAGCCGCCAGTCCTGTTGAACTGTATCGCGATATAAAAGCCCTTGACTTGACTGATTATGATTTAGTTATTAATGATTTTGAGCCAGTGACTGCATGGGCCGCCAAGCGACAAAACGTTCCTTCAATTTCTATTAGTCATCAAGCCTCTTTTTATCACCCCATTCCTAAAAAAGGCGATACCCTTATCGACAAGTGCATTTTATCAGTATTCGCGCCTTGCAGAGTTAATATGGGGGTGCATTGGCATCACTTTGGCCATACTATTATGCCGCCATTCATTGAGGAGCAGCCGCTGCTAAAGCCAAAGGGTGGCTTTCATCTGGTTTACTTACCTTTTGAAGATATTGAGCAGATTACTACCATGCTGGAACCCCTCAGGGAAATTAACTTTGTCTGTTATCACCCCAAAATAGAGGCAGCATATAGCAGTGGCAATATAGCGTTTCGCAAGCCGTCTAAACAATATTTTAGAGAGGCATTACAACATTGCGATGGCGTTATAGCCAATGCCGGTTTTGAGTTGTCGAGTGAATGTTTACGGCTTGGTAAGGCGCTGTTACTCAAACCCTTGTTGGGGCAATTCGAACAAGCGTCTAATGTATTAACGCTACAGCATATGGGACTATGCAAGGAGCTAGTAGCCCTGTCCAGTGATGAGGTAGAAGGCTGGCTAGGGAGTGTTGGTGATCGCATTGAACCCATCGCATTCTCAGCAGATCCTACGCCGTTAATTGATTGGATAGTGGCGGGCGACTGGAGTCAGGCAGATGCCATTTGTGAGAAATTATGGCAACAAGTAAAATTTCCAGAAAACGTCAAAAAAAGATTAGACGCTTTAGCTTCTTGAGAGACCATCAAGCACCTAAATTGATGCCTGATGGTATAGCACTGATTAGAGAATAAAGCGGCTTAAGTCCTCATCATCCACTAATTCATCAAGGTGTTTCGTCACGAACTCGGCGTCGATATGCAGTGATTTCTCACTCATTTCAGATGCGTTGAACGATACATCCTCTACCAACCGTTCTAGTACCGTGTGTAAACGACGTGCGCCAATGTTTTCTGTGCTTTCATTTACTTTCCACGCGGCTTTAGCAATTTGTTCAATACCACAAGTAGTGAATTCAATATCCACACCTTCAGTTGCCATAAGGGCCTTGTGTTGTTCGGTTAAAGACGCGTTAGGTTCAGTAAGAATACGCACAAAGTCTTCCACAGTTAGGGCACTCAGCTCCACCCTAATAGGTAAACGGCCTTGTAGTTCTGGAATTAGATCAGACGGCTTACTCATTTGGAATGCACCTGATGAGATAAACAGAATGTGGTCGGTTTTTACCATGCCGTGTTTAGTGGATACCGTTGAACCTTCGACTAAAGGTAACAAATCCCGTTGCACGCCTTCTCTTGAAACGTCCGCACTGGCCTGGCCTTCACGCTTACAAATTTTGTCAATTTCATCAATGAATACAATGCCGTTTTGTTCTACAGAGTCTATCGCTTGTTGTTTCAGGTCTTCCTGATTAACTAATTTTGCTGCTTCGTCTTCAATTAATAATTTAAGTGCATCTTTAATGCGCAGGGTCTTATTTTGTTTTTGACCTCCGGATAGATTTTGAAACATACCTTGTAATTGATTGGTCATTTCTTCCATGCCTGGGGGCGCCATGATTTCTACACCGACTTGCGGCGTATCAATATCTATGGTGATCTCTTTGTCGTCTAATTTACCTTCACGCAACTTTTTACGGAATATCTGACGAGTTCCTGCGTTGTCTTGGCCGCTCTCTTTCTCACCCCAAGTGTTCTCAGGTTGTGGTAGTAACACATCTAAGATACGTTCCTCTGCGGCTTCTTCAGCACGAAATTTTACCTTTTCAGTTTCCTGCTGCTTGGTCATTGTTACGGCAATATCAGCGAGGTCACGAATAATGGTTTCTACTTCTTTGCCCACGTAACCAACTTCGGTAAATTTGGTCGCTTCAACTTTAATAAATGGCGCATTGGCCAATTTAGCCAGGCGACGAGCAATTTCTGTTTTACCAACGCCAGTAGGACCTATCATAAGGATGTTTTTAGGCGTAACCTCTTGACGTAGTTCGCCGTCTAATTGCATCCGGCGCCAACGATTACGCAGGGCGATTGCAACCGCGCGCTTGGCATCATTCTGACCAATGATGTGGCTATCTAATTCGTGTACGATTTCTCGTGGAGTCATATTCGACATTTTGTTACCTTTTAATCAATTATACATGCCAGTTAGTAGGATAATGTTTCAATTGTCTGGCTATGGTTGGTAAATACGCAGATCTCGCCAGCAATGGTAAGGCTTTTTTCGGCGATGGCTTGAGCGCTTAGGTCGGTGTTTTTCAGTAATGCAGTAGCTGATGCCTGAGCAAATGGTCCACCAGAACCAATGGCTATGAGATCATCTTCGGGTTGAATAACATCACCATTACCGGTGATGATTAATGAGGCACTGTGATCGGCAACCGCTAACAGCGCTTCTAAGCGCCGTAACATTCTATCTGTACGCCAGTCTTTAGCTAACTCGACGGCGGCCTTGGTCAAGTGGCCCTGATGCATTTCAAGTTTTGATTCGAAGCGTTCAAACAGTGTAAAGGCGTCTGCAGTGCCGCCAGCAAAACCAGCTAGCACTTTATTCTGATATAGGCGTCTTACTTTGCGGGCATTTCCTTTCATCACCGTGTTACCCAGTGATACCTGTCCATCGCCAGCGATTACCACTTCATTATTGCGTCTTACTGATACTATTGTGGTCATTGCCCATTCCTATGTTGATCTATTGTTATCAACAAACTGGGGGCAAGGGTAAAAATTTCAAGGTTAAATGTACTAAATTACAAGTTCCAATTCCAAATCCTACAACTGAAAATACCTGCTGATTCAATTTTGTGTTTGTCTACATCGGCATGACGTTTTTGCTGGTAGGGCCCTAGGTAAACTCGGTGCCACAAGCCCTTGCTACCTTTGGTTGCTTTAATATGAGCATCTAACCCTTGAAAAGCAATAATAGCTTCCATTTCTTTAGCTTGCTGCTCACTTCTAAAGCTGCCACATTGCATAATGTATTTACGGTCAGTGTTTATACCGCGCTTCTCTATCTTTTCCCCCGTGGGTAATCTGTCTTGTTGGTAGGCTTTTTCAAGATCGGTGGGAAAGCCGTAGGTGTCTTTTTCTAATACTGGCAGAGGTTTATCACTTTTTTTAACCTTTTTCGGTGTGTTAACCGCATTTTCTAATGCCGTAGGCTTATCTGGCGCAGCGCCTTGGATGATTGAGAGCAACCAAAAGAAACCCGCAAAGACAACACAAGTAATGATTGTCAGTAGCCATGGGAACGGCTTTTTAGGCGGCTTCTTTCTGGCCCTAGGTTTACTGCGGGCGACGTAATCTCTCGGTGGCATAATTTACTTCTTGGCGGTGACAGCTAGTTTGAATTGTACTTACTTGAATTGTATTAACAACTGTAAAAGACGTTTAACTAAAATCATGTGGGTCAACATCGACACTCCAACGCACCGCATTGGCGAGTGGTAGGGCTTCAACGGCCGGTATGCATCGGGATAAACTTTGATGAAGGTGCTGGCGACTCGCGCCATGGACAACCAGCATAAAGCGAAATCGCAACTGACGCTTTTCAATTAAGCAAGGCAGTGGCCCTGTTATTTTACAGCCAGTAAAGGCCAGTTGTTGTTGAATATGACGCAATAGCTCAAGACATTTGTTGCGATCCTTGTGTTCGGCCTTAAATAGCGCTTGATAGTAATAGGGTGGCAATGCAGCAGCTCGCCGTTCATCGAGTATGCTTCGGGACACATGTTGATAGCCGTTGTAAATGAGATCAGTTAATAACGGATGCTCCGGCTGATGGGTTTGCAGCCATACACTGCCAGGTTTATTGGCTCTACCTGCTCGTCCAGCAACTTGCACTATAAGTTGGGATAAATGCTCATAGGCACGAAAATCGGCACTGAACAAAGCACTGTCAACATTGACGATCACAACTAATGTGACGTCAGGAAAATGGTGGCCTTTGGCTAATATCTGGGTACCTACTAGCAATTGATGGCGGTGATGTTTGATGTCATCTAACAGGGTATCTAGTTGATGTTTACCACGCATAGAATCACTGTCTATACGGACACAACTGTAGTCTTGAAATAACTGTTGCAAGCCAGATTCAATTTGTTCTGTACCGACGCCGTGATATTGGATGTCACTGCTGTTACATTGGCGGCACACACGGGGTAGGGGGTGTACCGTACCGCATTGATGACATTGCATTCTTTGCTGTGCCAAATGAACAGTTAGGGGAGCATCACATCCTCGGCATGTCTCATGGTGGCCACAATCGTGGCATATCAAACTGGGTGCAAATCCCCGTCGGTTGATAAATACCATGGCCTGATTGCCGGCGGATAGTTCTTTGCCGATTTGTTTAATAACTTCTGGGCAAAGTCCAAATTTAAGGGGCTGATGGCGGATATCTAATAATTTAAAGGTGGCATTGTTGGCATTGCCGGCCCGCTGACTCAGTGTCAGGTGTTTAAACTTTTGTTGTTGTACATTGTGCAGCGATTCTAAGGATGGTGTTGCGGTCCCTAATACCAGAGGAATATCTTGCCGCTTCGCCCGCATAACCGCTAAGTCACGTGCATGGTAGCGGAAACCATCTTGCTGCTTAAATGAGCTGTCGTGTTCCTCATCTAATATGATCATACCGAGATCAGCAAATGGTGTGAAAATAGCTGAACGGGTCCCAATTACAATGCCAATATGACCGTGCTTAGCTTGATACCACACGGCAAAACGTTGCTCGTCAGTGAGGCCAGAGTGAAGGGTGCCGACAGGTACGCCAAAGCGTTTTTCAAAACGACTCACGGTTTGCGGTGTTAACCCTATTTCAGGCACTAAAATTAACACTTGTTTGCCTGTTTTGAGAAATGGCAAAATGGCTTGTAGATAAACCTCAGTTTTACCGCTACCGGTAATTCCCTCTAGTAAGCAGCATTGAAAATCCGTAGTCTGGGTGATCACTGAAATAGCTAAAGCTTGTTCAACAGATGGGGTTAGGGTGCCTTTCTCATTAATATTTTCTGACCATTCCGCCACCGTGGGTAATGGCGGAGAGACTTTTTCCACCAGGCCTTTCTTTTCTAAACCATTGAAGACCGTGCTTGGTATGCCCGTAATTGGCACGGATTGTTGCAGTGCGGACAGCGCTTGTTGTTGTCGTTTTGCATTATTTGCTAATTCGCTGATATCAAAATCGCAACCTGCAGGGGTTAGTTGCCACTGTGCCGGAAGTTGGTAGTGACTGCCATTGCCGTGACGCAAAGTAACGGGTAACGCCGCGTGAAGTACTTCCCCCAAGCTATGATGATAATATTGACTGGCCCAGGATAACCAACCAAATAGTGTGGTGTCGAACAGGGACTGTTGCTCTATTAATTGATTAATGGGGCGTAATTTCTCAACTGCGATACTGGCTTCTACGTCAATTTCACAGACAAATCCAATCAGTGTTTGTCGGCCAAACGGCACCTCGACGCGGCAACCAACGGCGACTATCTGATCGTCTGGTAATGTGTAGTCAAATAAGGCCCGCTTGGGCAAAGGCAGTGCGACGCGAATAATCTTCATCAATGTGACATTTTCTATTTTGTTTAGCCTAACTTTAAATGTTGTGGACTAGCTTAACATGCAAATCTTGAACATGTATTTACGATACATTATTATGCCCGCCTCTTGAACGGTTTAATCCGTTATTTTTAACCGCGTATGGTGTGCGACTTCGGGTTGTATAGCGATACGGCCTTAGTTATGAGGTAATTCCATGAAAACTACTATTCACCCGCAGTACAACGAAATCAAAGCAAAATGCTCGTGCGGTACGACACTTGCGTTGCGTTCAACCGCCAAAGAGGATTTACACCTCGATATATGCTCCTCTTGTCACCCCTTTTATACGGGTAAACAACGTGATGTTGATACCGGTGGGCGTGTCGATATGTTTAAGAAGCGCTTTGGTGCACTCAAAAGCCATTAATTCTTATAAAACGAGTAACAGCGCCATTAGGCGCTGTTACTGTTAATCAATCTGTATTTTTGCCATTAATGGCATAGTCTATTAAACGACCACTAATGGTGTCAGGCCCCGGTGTTTTTGGTAGTTTGCCAAAATCAAACCAGTTAGCAGCGAGAATCTCACGACCATCAATGGCAATATCACCGCTATCGTGTTCGGCAATAAAGCCACACATTAGTTGATGGGGGAATGGCCAAGGTTGGGATTCTATATAGCGCAGATTCTTTATCCGTACACCGACTTCTTCCATCACTTCCCGATGCACACCTTGCTCCAAGGTTTCACCACTTTCCACAAACCCTGCAAGAATTGAATGTAAACCTTCCTTGTGTTGTTTTCCTTGTGCCAACAGCAATTGTTTATCCTTAACTATCGCGACAATAATACACGGTGATATTCGCGGATACGCGCGATGACCGCATTGTTTGCACTGCATGGCCAACTCCCATCCAACATTGGTCATTTTATTACCGCATTGCCCACAATAGCGGTGGGTACGAATAAATATACT
>JBELHI010000014.1:0-36788 GCA_042091475.1 Alteromonadaceae bacterium | reverse complement strand
TGGTCATTTTATTACCGCATTGCCCACAATAGCGGTGGGTACGAATAAATATACTTAGTTGATAGGCTCTGGCAGCAAGTGACACCAACTCAGCATCAACGTCACTGATGTATTGTCGTAAGCTTATGGATGTTAGTACATTTGATTGAACGCTCTCATGGCCCATGTCGACGAGCATGCAGGGGGTACCATCCCTATCTCCAATTTGAATCACATTGTGCTGATAACTGTGCGCAAAACTAAGCTCGGACCAATGGCATAGAGGTATCTTGTTGTCACTGATCGCTACCAGTATCTGATTTTGGCTAAAGATATACCAATAGGCCTTTGTTTCCGCTTTGATACTGAGATTTTGTTTAATCATGGTCGACCTATGCTGTAAAACAGGAGTGGTGCTTCAATTAACAAAAAAGGGCCCATTGGACCCTTTGTTACAGTGACGATTTAGCTAGCTTTTTTGACGGCGCATCGCGGAGAAAAATTCCGCATTGGTTTTGGTCATAGCTAAGCGGTCAATGAGAAATTCAATCGCATCAATTTCTGACATTTCATGTACAATCTTACGCAAAATCCACATTTTTTGTAGTTCGTCTTGAGTCGTCAATAATTCCTCGCGACGGGTACCTGAACGGTTAAAGTCAATGGCAGGGAATACACGCTTTTCTGCTATTTTGCGGTTCAGATGCAGTTCCATGTTACCGGTACCTTTAAACTCTTCATAGATAACCTCATCCATTTTAGAGCCAGTATCAATCAATGCTGTGGCTATGATAGTTAAACTACCACCTTCTTCAACGTTACGCGCGGCACCAAAGAAACGCTTTGGTTTGTGCAGAGCGTTGGCGTCAACACCACCAGTCAATACTTTACCTGACGATGGGATCACCGTGTTGTAAGCACGGGCTAAACGCGTAATGGAGTCTAGCAAAATCACAACATCTTTTTTATGTTCAACTAAACGCTTGGCTTTCTCTATGACCATTTCAGCCACTTGTACGTGGCGGTTAGCCGGCTCATCAAAGGTTGAGGCAATCACTTCACCTTGCACCAAACGTTGCATCTCTGTAACTTCCTCAGGACGCTCGTCAATCAATAGAACCATCAAATCACAGTCAGGGTGATTAGCAGCAATAGATTGTGCAATATTTTGCAGGAGTAATGTTTTACCGGCTTTTGGCGGTGCAACAATCAAACCACGTTGGCCGCGACCAATAGGAGAGGCCAAGTCTAGTACACGGGCGGTTATATCTTCGGTACTGCCGTTACCCCGCTCCATTTTTAACCTATCATTAGCGTGCAGCGGTGTCAGGTTTTCAAATAAAATCTTGTTGCGTGAATTTTCCGGCCTATCAGAATTAACTTCATTGACTTTTAACAGCGCAAAGTATCGCTCGGTGTCTTTAGGCGGTCTTATCTTTCCAGATATGGTATCACCAGTGCGCATGTTGAATCGGCGTATTTGACTGGGTGATACATAAATGTCATCTGGTCCAGCAAGGTATGACGAATCGCTTGAACGCAAAAAGCCAAAACCGTCTTGCAATATTTCTAATACGCCATTGCCGAAGATGTCTTCGCCACTTTTTGCGTGAGATTTTAATATTGAAAATATGATGTCTTGTTTGCGCGCACGAGCCATGTTTTCGAGCTTCATCTGCTCGGCAAGTGCAACCAGTTCTTTAATACTTTTATTCTTTAATTCAGTTAAATTCATACAGGCGGGTCTTGTTTAAAGTGGTGAAGGTGTTGATCAAAGGATCATTACGTCTGATTCCTAGATATGCTGCCTAGAAGCAGGAAGCCAAGGGCACAAACCGTTGGTAAGAATTGTATATGGAGTGAAAATAGCACCAAATTTAAGTACCGTCCACTTTAATGTGACTAAATCCATAAAAAATTAACATAAATGTTACTTAGCGGGATGGAAGCAATTTAATACGAGACAACGATTGCCTCGTATTGAACTACTATTTTAGAGCTCTCAGATACCCTAGGTATTCTCTGAAATAAACTCTTCAAGCTGAGTTTTTGATAACGCACCTACTTTGGTGGCTATCACGTTACCGTCTTTGAAAAGTAATAATGTGGGGATGCCACGAATACCATATTTTCTAGGAGTTTCATTATTTTGATCGACATTCAGCTTACCAACTGTTACCTTGCCTTCATAGTCATTGGCTACTTCTGACAATATTGGTGCTATCATTTTACAAGGACCACACCATTCGGCCCAAAAATCAACCAGTACAGGTTGTGATGCGTTGATGACGTCAGCGTCGAAGCTATCGTCAGTTAATTCGATGATTTTGTCGCTCATGGCTCTCTCCGTATGTAAACCAACCTATAATGTTGGTAGATGTGCCTATTTATATAGAAATAACGTTTTAATGCAAGCTTTGAAAGTGAAATAGATGCAAACAACACATTTGACAGAAACTAAGTTTAGCGAATTAGCTATCCATCCAGATTTACTGCGTGGCCTTATTGACGCTAAATTCACCCACTGTACTCCAATTCAGGCGTTGAGTATTCCACCTCTATTACAAGGCTTGGATGTTGCAGGTCAAGCACAGACAGGAACGGGTAAAACTATTGCCTTTCTGACTGCGGTATTGCACCACCTATTATCTAATCCAAACGATAATAAAAAGCAACCACGTGCATTAATCATGGCGCCTACCCGAGAACTAGCGGTGCAAATATATAACGACGCTATGTTGATCAGTGAACATACGGGATTATCGTTTGCTTGCATTTATGGGGGCGAAGGTTACGAAAGTCAACGTGAGTCTCTAGAAAAAGGTGTAGATGTCATTATTGGTACTACCGGACGTATTATTGATTATTACAAGCAAGGTATTTTTTCCCTTGAAAATATGCAGTCTGTAGTACTTGATGAAGCTGATCGCATGTTTGATTTGGGTTTCATTAAAGATATACGCTATTTGTTCAGACGCATGCCAGATGCCAAAAATCGCTTGAGCATGTTGTTTTCAGCAACGCTATCTTACCGCGTGCAAGAACTTGCCTATGAACACATGGATAACCCCACTCATGTGCAAATTTCACCTGAGCAAATGACCGCAAGTCGCGTAAAAGAAGAATTATTTTACCCGTCAAACGAAGATAAGCCTTTGCTATTGTTAACGTTGATGGAAGAAGAGTGGCCGGATAAAGCCATTGTATTTGCCAATACCAAGCACGATTGTGAATCTGTCGCAGCGTGGTTGATGGCTGATAAACATCGTGTGGGCTTGTTGAGTGGCGACGTGCCGCAAAACAAGCGTTTACAAATAATGGACAAGTTTGCCAATGATCAACTGGATGTCCTAGTTGCCACTGATGTGGCGGCGCGAGGCTTGCATATTGAAGGCGTGACCCATGTATTCAATTACGATTTACCTGATGACGCTGAAGATTACGTGCACCGCATCGGTCGCACCGGCAGGGCCGGTAAGTCTGGTCACGCGATAAGTTTTGCATGTGAAAAGTATGCACTTAATCTACCAGCGATTGAAGCGTATATTAATCATCCGGTACCCGTTACCGATTATCAGCAAGATTCATTGTTAACAGACGTGCATAAGCCAAAAACATACGGTCGCCGACCAGCTAAAGGACACAAAGGACGTCCACACCGCAGCGGTGGACCACGTTCACGGAAGTAGGGATTATTATGGTCAGTAAAAATGCCGGTGAGTTGTATGCCGCAATCGATATGGGGTCAAACAGTTTCCATATGATGGTCGTTAGATTGAAGGACGGCCATGTGCAAATACTGAATAAAATTAAACAAAAGGTGCGCCTCGCATCTGGCCTTGATGACCATAACCTGCTTGATCAGCGCAGTATCGAACGCGGGCTTGCATGCTTGCGTACGTTTGCTGAAAGGCTGCAAGATATCCCTCAAGAAAACGTCAAGGCGGTTGCAACCGCGACCCTCCGCATTGCAAAAAATAGTCAAGATTTTGTTGATCAAGCCCAAGCAATCTTAGGCTGTCCAATCAATGTTATTAGTGGTCTTGAAGAGGCCAAACAAATATATATGGGCGTAGCCTACACGTCATCTCAGGCGGACACTCGGTTAGTCATTGATATCGGTGGCGCAAGTACTGAGTTAATCGTCGGAGAGGGTAATCAACCGTTAGAATTAGACAGTTTGAATATGGGCTGTGTCACTTTTTCTGATCGCTACTTCGCTAATGGCGAACTTTCTCGTGATAATTTTGATAATGCATTGGCGGCAGCAAAAAGCTGTATTGACCCGGTGCTAGAGCGTTTTACTCGCCACAATTGGGCGTATAGTGTCGGCGCTTCAGGTACCCCTCAAGCAGTCTCAGAAATACTGGTTGCACAGCAAGTTAATGACAGTATTCGACTAAATTATTTATACGAATTAATGGAACTGTGTATTGCCAGTAAGCGCATAGATACATTAGCGATTGACGGTTTATCTGACGACCGAAAACACATTTTTCACAGCGGTCTAGTGATTTTAATCGCGTTATTCGAAAGCCTCGAGATAGATAACATGCAGTTGTCTGGTGGTGCGCTGCGTGAAGGTTTGTTATACGGTATGCTTGAGACTCGTGAACAGCGGACCACACAACTGAACGGTTTACAGGTGATAAGCGACCATTTTCACATTGACACAGGACATGCAGAGCATGTCGCTGCATTGGCCACAGAATTGTTTGCAAAGTGTCCACAAACGCCGCACTTTGACGCTGATGCGGTACTGGATGGCGCAGCAAGATTACACGAAATTGGATTACATATAGATTATAAACATGCGCATAAGCACGCTGAGTACATACTTAATCATACCAAGCTGCATGGCTATACCACCTTACAGCAACAATGTATTTGTGATTTAGTTGCCCACTTTAGACAAGAAATTCCAACTGACATCATGATGACGTACAGCGATACCATGCGGCCCTCATTATTATTATTGTTGCGTATTCTGCGGGTTGCCATCGCATTTTCAATTCGTCGCCAAGATCTTAGCATTCCCAGTCTTGAGCTATCTCTCAACAACGATGAGATGAGTATCACATGTCCCAAAGGCTGGTTGCCACAGCATCCACTAGTGAATGCTGAATTACACCACGAGAAATGGTTACAGCACAAGGCCGGTTTTACTCTAACGATCAGCTAACGGTTTTCTGCTATTAAGGGACTTAGTTGTTACGTTGTAGGATTTCCGCCGCTTGCTTGGCAAAGTAGCTCAATATGCCATCGGCCCCTGCGCGTTTAAAGGCGAGTAGCGATTCCATAATAACCGGCTCTTCTGCTAGCCAGCCATTGGCAAAGGCCGCCTTGTGCATAGCGTATTCGCCACTGACTTGGTAAGCAAATGTCGGTACTTGAAAGGAGTCTTTACATCTTCTCACAATGTCTAAATAAGGCATGCCTGGTTTCACCATGACCATATCAGCACCCTCTTCAATGTCTGCGATGATTTCACGCAGAGCTTCATCACTGTTGGCAGGATCCATTTGGTAAGTAGACTTGTTACCACCTTTAATATTTGCAGCCGAGCCGACGGCGTCGCGGAACGGACCGTAATAATGTGATGCGTATTTTGCTGAATAAGCCATGATGCTTGTATTGATAAAGCCATTGGCTTCAAGACTTTGTCTAATGGCACCAATACGCCCGTCCATCATATCTGACGGTGCCACGATGTCAGCGCCTGCATCAGCATGAGACAGCGCTTGCTGGGTCAAAATATGGGTGGTTTCATCGTTCAATACGTAACCATCTTCATCAATCACCCCGTCCTGGCCGTGAGAAGTGAATGGATCTAATGCGACATCAGTGATTACGAGTAAATTAGGGTGTCGTTGTTTAATTGCACGGGTGGCTCGTTGAGCTAGGCCGTTGTCATCAAACGCAGCTTTGGCACATAAAGACTTTTGTTGCTGTGGGATCACTGGAAATAACGCAATAGCAGGAATACCCAAAGCAACTACGCTATCTATCTCCTGCAATAACAGGTCAATGCTGAATCGGTGAATATCTGGCATGGACTCAATAGCCTGTTTTTGCTGACTGCCTTCGAGTACAAACATGGGATAAATTAAGTCGTTAACACTCAATGCAGATTCAGATACCAAACGTCTTATATTGGTACTTTGTCGCAGTCTTCGTGGGCGTCTTTGAGGAAAAGGGCTAGCGATCATGTAGGGGATCTCCTAATGTCGTTGAATTAGATTTTAGCGGCTGCTCAATAATGGTATTTCTACCTTGTCGTTTGGCAAAGTACAGTGCTTGATCTGCAACCGCAAGCAACCCTGTTTCAGGTGTTTCTTGGCTGATCACATCACAACAGAAACCGATACTGACAGTCAGGTTTAACTGCTTATCTTCAAACGTAAAGGTATGGTTTTCTACCGCCTTACGTATTTTATTCAGCAGTACAAAACTACCAGCGGTATCCGTTGAGGGGAGTAATATGGTAAATTCTTCGCCACCGTAGCGAAATAACATATCGGTGTCGCGACGTAATTGTGATTGTAGTAATTTGGCCACTTGTTTAAGGCAAGCGTCTCCCGCCATGTGACCGTGATTGTCATTGATATTTTTAAAGTAATCCAAGTCTATCATGGCAAGACACAAGGGCGTTTGTAATCTGCGACTTCGCCTGATCTCTGCAATGTGTTTTTTGTCAAAATAACGACGGTTATGACAGTCGGTTAACGCGTCTATCATACTAAGTTTTTCTAATTGTCTGTTGCTTTCGGCGAGTTCTCGTAAGGCAATCTCTAACTCCCATGTCCGCTCTTCAACCTGACTAGTTAGGCTAGACTGTGCTTTTCTTTGTTGTTCTTGAGAGGCTTCTCGTTGTTGGTGGTAATTAAGTGCCAAGGCAAACGAGAAAATAATATTTTCAATGGTTGATGCGAGTACCAATATCATATGAGCGTCACCAGGAAACTTTATTAGCCCCACTTGCGCCATCGCATAAAACATACCAGCAATAAGCACCACGGACCATGCCAGAACGTAAACCTTGGCAAATGGGTTGCGCTGTTTTAAGCACCATAAGCCAAGACCTAAGCAAGAAACAGCGACCGCCAGTAACACAATGATCAATAACTTGAGCATGAGTTGATAAGGTATTGCAAAACAAAGGGGGAACATGGCTAATACCAGCCATGAGACATATTTCACATAGCGGCTAACCGCATTATGAAGAAATTTGAGTTCAAGGTATGTATAGGTAAATATTACCCCGAAGTAAATGGTAGAAAAGCCAAACAGCAGGACGTTTGAACTCTGTAAATACGGTGAGTTGGGCCAAATAAATTTAAAGCCATAGCCATAGTTTGCAAATAGGCAAATTGCCATAGAGAGCACATAACCGGCGTAACTTAAGAAAGTTTTACTGCCCGTTGCCGCCCAAAAGAATAAGCTATTAAAACCCATCGCGACCAAGACGCCAAAGAATAAACCCAATATTAGATTGAATTCACTGCTGTGCACCATGTAATCATCGGTGCGCCATATGCTCAGGGGTAGTTTAAATGCACTGCTAGTGGCGATGCGTAAAAATAATGTGCGTTGGCTATTGTCGCTACCAGCGATAGGAAATAAAAATTGGTGATGGTTAATTGGCCGTTTGGCAAACGGAAGCCCATCACCAGCGCGTATTGGTTCACTGATAGTATCACCATCTTTGACCCAAATTGTGATGTCATCAAGCAGTGGATAGCCTATCTCTAACCACCATGTTTGATCGTTTTTGAGCTCTGGTAATGTGGCTTTAAACCAATAGGTTTTATCACTGATCCCAGCATTAAAGTCACTCAGCGATACCTCTTGCCATTGACTATTGGACAAGCTCTTTACTGCATCAATCTCTAGTGCTTGCTGGTCTTCGATTAAATAAGCGACTTGGTCAACAAATGTATTCTTCGGTTGTGTATAAGATAAAAGGTTAATACCTGCCATGAACAGTACGGCAAATAATACCGCCACGATAGCAATAATTAGCTGGCGAAGCTTCGGTGGACTAGAGTTTGATTTTGGTTCGTTTATAAACATTATCTTACTCTGTTAGCTAGTGAAAAAAGGTTAATGGTATTCTGCGAACTTTGGTGTTGTATTTGCTCTATTGAATGTCCGCTCAAGTTGGCAAATTCAGCTGCAATAAGTGGGATGTGAATAGGGCTACAATGACGTGGTCTTGGGCGGATATTTTTAGGCACTAAATACGGTGCGTCGGTTTCCAATACCAAACGAGATAACGGCAATTGGGTAACTGCATCGCGCAATGATTGACCGCGTTTGGTGTCAGTCAGCCAACCGGTAATGCCAATGTGAAAGCCCAGCTCTAAATAGGCATTCATTTGTTGTTCGTTGCCGGTAAAGCAATGGACTAAGCCACCCGTTAAATCACTCGCGTAACGTGTTAACAACTCGTATTGATGTTCAAATGCATCCCTTTCGTGGAGGTATACGGGCAGGCCCGTATCACAGGCAATAACCAATTGCTGTTCAAATCGCTTTAGCTGAATCGCAGGGGGGGAAAAATTCCGATTGAAATCTAACCCACACTCACCAATGGCAACAATGTTAGATTGGCTTGCCAACTGACGAAGCGCGAGCATATCTTGGTCACTGGCATCTTTGGTATAATGTGGATGAATACCTGCTGTGCTATGAACAAAATCATACTCGTTGGCAAGTTGGTGACTGGCGATACTGTCAGCTAGAGTCGTGCCGATGGCAATGATGTTGCTAATCTGATGCTCAGCACATTGTTGTCGAAGAGTGTTAATGTCACCAAAGCGTTTATCAGTTAGGTTTATTCCTGCATCAATCCAAGACATGAAACTGCTCCCTAGCGTTGGCTATCGATACTACTACACATGATTCGCTAAATAACCTAACACATGCTTTCACCGGTTACTCCGAGGGACGTTTGGCTAACATAATACTACCGACAATAAGCCCGACTTCAAATAAAAACCACATGGGAATGGCTAGTAATATTTGCGATAGCACGTCAGGGGGGGTTAACAGCATACCGATAATAAACGCACCCACAAATACGTAAGGTCGTTTTTGCTTCAAGGCATCTGGTGTGGTCGCGCCGGTCCAGCAAAGCAGTATGATCACAATAGGGATTTCAAATGCCAAGCCAAAGGCAAAAAATAGTTTCAGTACGAAGCTCAAATAACTACTGATATCAGTACTTATCGTTACCCCTTGGGGGGCTATTTGGCTAAAGAACTCAAAAATGACGGGAAAGACAATAAAATAGCTAAACGCGATACCAGCATAAAATAATATCGTACTAGAGATCACTAACGGGACGATTAACCGTTTCTCTGATTGGTATAAACCAGGCGTAATGAATTGCCAAAGTTGAAATAATACCCAGGGAATGGCAATAAAAAAGCTTACCACCAAGGTTAATTTGAACGGCGCTAAAAACGGTGCAGCCACGTCTGTTGCAATCATCGAGGCGCCGGCGGGTAACGCCTTTAGCAGTGGAATAGACAACCAATGATAAATATCTTGGGAAAAGTAGGCTAAGCAGAGAAATACAAGCAGCACGCTTAGCAACGCTTTAACGAGCCGTTGCCGCAATTCTATGAGATGCTGAATAAACGGTGTATCAGTCATGTTTAGTCTCCTCTCCATAAGGAGTGGTGACGGATTCGGCCGCTTGTTTAAGTTCTTCTACACTGGCCTTGAGCTCAGGTGACAGCTCGTCAATGTCCAACTGTTCAGCTTTTTTGAGGTTTTGATGTAGCTCTTGGATACGCAGCTGATGTTCAACTTCGTTTTGTGTCGTGCTGATCCAAGCTTTAAATTTCCGTATTGTCGTTATACAGCGTCTTATTACACTGGGTAACTGTTCTGGCCCAACTACGATCAGGCCAACAACAGAAATAACCGCTAGCTCCCAAAAACCAATATCAAACACAGTGGTCGCACTCTATTGGTTGTTTTTGTCATTGACAGATGTTTTGTCGTCAACAGATTTGTTTTCAAAATCAGCATCTTGGCTGTTGTCAGTATCTTTAATGGATTTTTGAAAGCCTTTAATTGCTGAGCCTAAGTCAGAACCTAAGGTTTTCAACTTTTTGGTTCCAAATAAAAGTAAGATGATTACAAGAATCAATACTAAACTCGGTATGCTAATGCCGCCCATAACATTCTCCTTTGTGAATAATTCCATTATACTCAAAGCGAGGGAAAGGTCATGATATTTCGTGTGATTTTATTGTTGAATTTTGCGCCGTTATGGCGGCACACAGGTTCACGGTGGATATTACGATGACAGTGAGGTTATCAATGTTTAGGGTTTTATTTACTTTTTGGGTACTACTTGCGTTGCCATTCGAGGGCGTTTGCAATACTGAGAGTAACACTGAACTCGATTATCAATGGCTTGATGATATGGAATCAGAAGTCAGTCGGTCATTGTTAGACAGTGCTCGTTGGATTGACAACTGGTTTATCGATGAACAGCAAACTGACACAAAATCACCAAAAGGCTTGATGAGAGTAACCACAGGTTGGGAGCCTCGTCGTGATGAGTATAATAATTTTGTTCATCGTGTGCGCTTGCGCTTGCAGTTACCCAATGTAAAACGGCGTATTGCCATTGTATTTTCTGACCACGATCCATTAAGAGACAACAGCCCTATGGCGTCGGTCACCTCTCACCCCATAGAAAAAACCACGCCGTTTGACTTTTCTTTACGTTGGGTAATTAAAGATCAAGAAAATAGTTGGACCCATCGTTTAGGGGTGGGTCGCAGTGCTCAATTGTATGGCCGTAGCGCCTATTCTCACTTGTTACATGCTGACGAGGACAGTCTAATGCGTTGGCGAGCATCCTTGTCTTGGTACAGCAGTGATGGTTGGATTGGACGCAATCAACTGGTTCATGAATCAAAATGGAGTAGCAATGATCTTGTTCGCGTGGAAAATAATACTTTTTATGAGGTTAGTGATAGCCGGTGGTTGTGGCAACAGGGTATTTATTGGTTCCATCAGCAGGATAAACATACGGCATGGCAGACTGGTATTTATGCCGACGGGAACCTTAGTCCCGAGACCAAGCTAGATGAATACGTAGTCAGCGTCCGTCGCCGTAAAAATGCACTCAGAGAATGGCTATATTTCGACATTGAACCCTTTATTTTGTGGCGAAGAGACGAAAATTTTAAGCCATCTCCAGGCATTGCATTACGTGTACACGGATATTTTGGAAATTAATTATGACAAATGACTACTTAAGACCTCGCCATGCCGCTAACCACAGAACTAATGCACCAACAGAAACAGCGGCAACGCATGTCAACGGTTGCTGATGAACATAAAGTATTACTGCAGATAGACTGAGTGTGGCGGCAATGAGGCTCAATACGACGCTTTTGTTACCTTGTTTTTGTTTGTATTCGAGTTGTGCCAAACCTTGCTTCTGAATGTGTGGTAATTGTTTCATGGCGTTTAAGCCGTCATACACAAGTTCAGGGATCTCAGGTATTTTCTCCGCCCAAAACGGTAAACTAGTCTTAACTTTATTGGCAATAGATTGCCAGCCCATTTGTTCACTGATCCAATTTTCTAGAAACGGCTTGGCGGTTTTCCAAAGATCTAATTGGGGGTAGAGCTGACGGCCAAGACCTTCAATGTACAGTAAGGTTTTTTGCAATAACACTAATTGTGGTTGTACTACCATGTTGAATCGTCTGGCGGTATTAAACAACTGAAGCAGCACCAAACCAAATGATATTTCAGCCAATGGCTTCTCGAAAATAGGTTCACAGACTGTTTTTACAGCAACTTCAAACTCGTCAACATTGGTATCATGTGGCACCCAGCCAGAGTCGACATGTAACTGAGCTACTTTGCGGTAATCTCGATTGAAAAAGGCAATAAAGTTTTCCGCCAAATAACGCTTATCTTGACTGTTTAAGGTACCAACAATACCAAAATCAATAGCAATGTAATGGGGATTGGATGGCTCGTTAGCATCGACAAAAATGTTCCCTGGATGCATATCAGCGTGAAAAAAACTGTCGCGAAAAACTTGGGTAAAAAAGACCTCAACACCACGTTCGGCTAAGCGTTTTAAATTAGTTCCTCGCGCTTCTAACTGGGCTATATCCGATACCGGAATACCATATATCCGCTCCATGACTAATACATTGGTACGGCAGTGTTGTGGATATATGCGTGGAATATACAGCATCTCCGAATCAGTGAAGTTCTTCTTCAGTTGCTCACAATTTGCCGCCTCACGAGTTAAGTCCAATTCATCTAATAAGGTTTTCTTATATTCTTGTACCACTTCCACAGGTCTAAGACGAATAGCATCCTTTATCACCGATTGTAAAATTTTTGCCAGGGTGAACATTAATGCCAAATCAGCATGGATAGTGTCTTCAATGTTGGGCCTAATCACTTTCAGTACAACGTCTTCACCACTGTCTTTGCACTTCGCGGTATGAACTTGAGCGATTGACGCTGAGGCAAGCGGTGTGCAATCAAATTCATCAAATAACTCTGAAATACACTCAATGGCTAAACTTTTTTCAATGATTGTCTTAGCTAACGTACCATCAAATGGTGTTACTTGGTCTTGTAATAGCGCTAATTCATTGGCTATCTCAGGCGGTAGTAAATCGCGGCGTGTAGAAAGCATTTGTCCCAATTTAATGAACACTGGCCCGAGGGATTCAAGGGCTAGACGAATACGTTGCCCCGCTGTTTTGCCTTTGTGGCAATCACGTTGCCAGAATAAAACGTATCGCAAAAGTCTGACATACCAGGGTTTGTGCCTTGCAGGGATGAGTTTGTCCAAGCCAAAAATAGTCATGGTTCTTATGATTATCCATAGTCTAGTGAGGCTCACAGTGTCTCCTTGGTAAAGCTATTTAGTCTTGCTTCTAAACGTGCAACATCACTGCGTATAGTCGCGACATCGTCGCAAAATTGTGCGATTGCCTGAGTGGGTGCGACCACGTGCTTTTCATTAATCAGTGCATCTTTACTGGCCTGAGCTAAGGCGCTCACGTTATGACTTGCGCGGGTTTTCAATGAGGTAATAAATTGCATTGCATTATGAGCCGTGACATCGCCTAATACTGATGATAATTGTTCTTCCCAGTCAATGTTAAGTTGCTGAAAAACAGCAGCGAAGTGCTGCGCGCATTGAATATCGCCTTCCAGTTGTAATGCACCAGACTGTATCATGGCGGTGATCTGTCCGTTGTTTTGTAGTGTCATTAGGTCAGGTATCGAGGTACTGATGCGGCAATCTACTTCGTGGTTATGACTCATCAGTGTGACAACATCACTCACGGCAAATACCAGTGGAAAGGGAACTTCAGCCAATGTCACCGCGATCATTTTTTGTTGCAGTGGGCGCAGTCTAGTGCACGAATCCGGGTCAAGAGATAGTACGGTATTGATACTCTTCTCTAATACGCCGCAGAGCAACTGTGGTAGTGGCATTAGAACTTAAAGCCTCTGTGTAACGCCACGATACCACCGGTAAGATTGAAATATTCGGTATTTTCAAAACCAACGTCTTTCATCATGGTTTCTAATGTGTCTTGATCGGGATGCATACGAATAGACTCGGCAAGATATTGATAACTGTCACTATCGCCCGCTATAAGTTGTCCTAATTTAGGCAGTGCGTGAAACGAATAAAGGTCATAGACGGTGTTAAGCCAATCGTGTTGTGGTTTTGAAAACTCTAGCACCAACAGCCTTCCGCCTGGCTTTAACACGCGATACATAGAGGCTAGCGCTTTGTCTTTATTGGTTACATTACGCAGGCCAAAGGCTATCGTGATTACATCAATACTGTTGTCGGGAAAAGGCAGGTCTTCGGCATTGGCTTGTACGTAGTCAACATTACCAACGATACCTTTATTGATGAGTTTGTCTCTTCCCACTCGCAACATACTGTCATTGATGTCAGCTAAAAATACTTGCCCTTGGTTACCTACCAACTTTGAAAATTTAGCAGTTAAATCGCCGGTGCCGCCGGCAATATCTAACACCGTATGTCCAGCTCTTACGCCGCTACAATCAATGGTGAATCGTTTCCAAATACGGTGGATACCCAATGACATGAGGTCGTTCATTACATCGTATTTATCGGCAACGGAATGAAATACCTCTGCCACTAGCTTTTCTTTTTTATTGACGTCTACGTCTTTAAAACCAAAGTGGGTGGTATTTTCTGGGTGTTGATTACTCATTGCTCAATCCTAAACCTATGATCGTAGTGATGACGGCCATAATAGCAAACCCTGTGGTGTACCGAAACCGTGTTGACACATTGTTACGACAATTCAGCAACAATGGCTCAACACGGTGTATTTATTGAGGAATTAAGCGGATATACCGCTATGTCGTAATAGAGGGGTGACCGACGGCTCCCTGCCTCTGAAACGAGTGAATAGCACCATGGGATCTTCACTGCCGCCTTTTTCAAGGATATGTTGAAGGAAATCAGCGCCCGCCTGAGGATTAAAAATCCCCTCTTCTTCAAACCGAGAAAACGCGTCACTAGACAATACTTCGGCCCATTTGTAACTGTAATAACCCGCGGCATATCCGCCAGCAAAAATGTGCCCAAAACTATGTTGAAAGCGGTTATATGATGGTGGTGTTAGTACTGCCACTTGTTGTCTAATAGTATCCAGAATTCCTTGTACTGATTGATACTCTTCAGTGCCGTAGGTTTGGTGCATCAAAAAATCAAATAGACTGAATTCTAACTGTCTGATCATTTGCATGGCAGACTGAAAATTTCTTGCGGCTAATAATTTATCTAACATTGCCTGGGGCAATGATTCCCCTGTTTGGTAATGTCCTGATATCATTGCCAATGCCTCAGGTTGCCAGCACCAGTTCTCGAGAAATTGGCTTGGTAGTTCGACAGCGTCCCAAGCAACACCATTAATACCAGAGACACCGGCAACGGTTACTTGGGTTAACATGTGATGTATGCCATGACCGAATTCGTGGAATAAAGTAACCACTTCGTCATGGGTAAATAATGCAGGGGTGTCACCGACTGGACCATTAAAGTTGCAGGTTAGATAGGCCACTGGCAGCTGTACTCCAGCTGATAATGTTTCACGCTTGACTTGGCATTCATCCATCCACGCACCGCCACGTTTTTTGGCGCGAGCATATAAGTCAAGGTAGAACGCACCGCGCAATACGTCGTGTTGGTCATAAATGTGATAAAAACTGACGTCTTTATGCCAAACATCAATATTTTGTTGCGCTTCAATGCGTAACCCAAAGACTTTGTTAACCACTTCAAACATACCTTTGACTACAGTATCTTCAGGGAAGTAGGGGCGCAGTTCTTCGTCTGAAATAGCGTAAGTGTCTTGTTTTAGTTTTTCACTGTAGTAGGCAACATCCCAGGCATTTAATTCATTCACTGCAAACTTGTCTGCGGCGAACGCCTTAAGTGTGGCCAGCTCTTGCTGTGCTTGGCGCTTAGCCGGTTCAGCTAGCTGATAGAGGAAATCCGTAACTTGTGCTGGGGTATTGGCCATCTTAGTGGCTAGTGAATAATCTGCATAATGTTCAAACGACAGTAGTTGTGATAATTCATGACGTAATGACAGTATCTCATCCATGACTGGGCCATTATCCCACGTGCCGCCATTTGGCCCTTGCTCTGATGCGCGAGTGGTATACGCGTGATACATTTCACGACGTAGTTCAACGTTGTCAGCGTAGGTCATTACAGGCAAATAACTGGGAATGTCGAGAGTAAATAACCAGCCATCAAGGGACTTTTCTTTAGCCGTCTGTTGCGCCGCGGCTTGGGCGGACACTGGGATACCTGACAACAGATCTGCTGAGGTAATGTGTTTATGCCAGCCTAACGTAGCATCCATGACATTGTTGCCAAACTGGGAGCATAATTCTGACAGGCGTTGCTTTATGTCTGCGTAGCGCGCTTGGTCGTTTTCCGACAGACCGATACCCGATAATCTAAAGTCCCGTAAACTATTTTCTATCACCGTCTGTTGGGCGTTGGAAAGTTTTACAAAATCAGCCGATTGGCGCAATGTTTGATAGGCTTGATAAAGCGCTTTGTGTTGACCAACAAAAGTTGAAAATTGTGAAAGCATAGGTAAGCATGCATCGTGGGCTTGGCGCAGTTCATCATTGCTAACAACAGAATTCATGTGGGACACCGGAGACCAAGCTTTATCTAATAAATCGCTGATTTCGTCTACCGGTGCAACCAGTGATTGCCAAGTATGTGTCTCTCTCTGTACTTGTTTATCAATCATTGCCTTACAGGCATCGATATGATGTTGCATGGCTGGTTGAATATGTTCGGGCTTGATCTGCGAGAAAGTTGGAAGATCCGTGGGTGTTAATAATGGGTTATTCATGTTTACGCCTAAATCATCAATATAATCTCTATATGTAGTGTTGTTCTATGGGATAATCAAGGGTTCATGTTATTCTTTATCCAACATTAGCAAGTAGATAGTTATTTTGTACGACAAAACAGACAGGAGCTTACATGAGCGTCGACAATGAGCAAAATCCTCGCCTTGAATATGGCAGTTTGGAAGATTTAGTACAGCAATGTACTCATCAAAATGGCATTGTTGTTGATGTGTTTGAAGTGGCAAAGGCTCTGAGGTTTGAAATTGAACTCGTCGAGATGAGTAACTCAGTAGATTTGGGGTTTCTGCAAGCCAACGAGAAAGGCCGTGAACGTAAAATTTCTATCAGTAATGCACTTTCTCTATCCCAGCAACGTACCATTGTTGCGTATACTATGGCTGAAAGTATTGTCATGCCGGAGCTGATGATTGCGCCAAGAAAAATCCAATTTACGGTGTTCACGTTACGTGATTTTAGGCAAATGCGTTTTGCCCGAGTGATGTTACTGGCAACGCGCTTTGCGTTTAGTGAAAGCACTATTGATGCATTAGCAGAGTTGGGTAACAATGCCATTATGAAAGAATGTATCCGCTGGTACGAACCCGAATTTGCTAACGCAACCGTGCGCGGTCAAAGCATTGAATTTTTGATGGATAACCAAATTATACGATAACCAAAAAAGAGTTAAATGTGTGCTTTAGCTCTTTGAATAACAGGATTTACATATGAGTGACAAACATTTTGATTACATTGCCATTGGTGGCGGAAGTGGCGGTATTGCCTCGGCAAACAGAGCTGCAATGCACGGTAAAAAAGTGGCGATTGTAGAAGCCAGCGCTATGGGAGGCACCTGCGTAAACTTGGGCTGTGTACCTAAAAAAGCGATGTGGTATGGTGCACAGGTTGCCGAGGCCATTCACCGTTACGCACCTGATTACGGTTTTGATGTCACGGTAAATAATTTCAGTTGGAAAACCTTGGTAAATAGCAGAGAAGCTTACATTAGCCGTATTCACGCATCTTACGACAGAGTGCTAGGAAACAATAATGTTACCGTTATTAATGGCTTTGCCAGCTTTGTTGACGCTAATACTCTTACTGTGGATGGCGTAGAATACACCGCTGATAATATTCTGATCGCCACGGGTGGTCGCCCCACTATTCCTGCTATTCCAGGCGCTGAATTTGGTATTACGTCTGACGGTTTCTTTGCTTTAACAGAGCAGCCAAAGCGCGCCCTAGTCATTGGTGCGGGTTACATTGCAGTGGAGTTAGCTGGTGTGCTTAACAGTTTAGGCACTGACACACATCTTGCGGTGCGTAAGCACGCGCCATTGCGTAACTTTGATCCGGTGATCAGTGAAACATTAAGTGAGTTAATGCAGGAAGATGGTATGACACTACACACGGATAGCACGCCAGAATCTGTAGAGAAGAGTGCCAATGGCGAGCTAACGATTAACTTTACTAATGGCCAGTCTGTTGTAACAGACTGTCTTATTTGGGCGATAGGTAGAACGCCCGCCACAGATACCATAGGTCTGGACAAGATTGGCGTCGAGCTAGACAGTAAGGGCTACATTAAAGTTGACGAGTATCAAAACACCAGCGTAGCGAACGTTTACGCGGTTGGTGATAACATTGGTTATGTTGAATTAACCCCTGTTGCGGTTAAAGCCGGTCGTTTATTATCTGAGCGCTTATTCAACGGTCAGACAGACGCAAAGATGGATTATAGCCTTGTACCCACCGTGGTATTCAGTCATCCCGCCATTGGTACCATTGGACTGACGGAAGCGGAAGCTAAGGAAGAACACGGTGAAGATAATATCACTGTGTATAATTCGAGTTTTGGTGCAATGTACACGGCGGTTACTCGCCATCGTCAAGCGACTAAAATGAAGTTGATTTGTGCTGGCGATGAGCAACGTGTTGTTGGTTTGCATGGCATTGGTCTGGGCATGGATGAAATCCTGCAAGGCTTTGCTGTGGCCATTAAAATGGGCGCCACCAAGGCAGACTTTGATGCCTGTGTGGCCATTCACCCTACCGCGGCTGAGGAATTTGTTACTCTGCGATAGGCATTGCTACTCACAGACGTTAGCGCAAAAGTATCAATAAAGGCCAGTTCACTGGCCTTTATTATTTCAGCTGGGACAACAAGGCCCGCGCCATTTTGGGATTGGTTAGCCGAATAAATTGTATGTGGCTGTAGGCCGGATCAAAGCACATTTTTCGGTATCTAGCGCGATTACTAGTATAGGTTTTGATGGTCCAAAGTACCACCGATTCGGAACTAAAAAAGGATTTTGAAAAGCTTTCTGTGTTTCCGCTTTTACCCCATAATTCTGTCCGTAACCATGAGCGCACAAATGCTCGACGTACAGCTTGATATAGTGTTCTTATAAAGCTGTAATCCAACCATATGACGGTTTCCACCTTGGCCCATTTGATTGCTAGGCTCCGATTATAATTGCCATCCAGTACCCAAGTTTCTTGGGATAACTGAGTTCTCAAGATGGAAAAAAACGCCTCGTCCGAAGCACCCTGCCAATTGGGTTGCCAGAACATTGCATCCATTTCTAAATAGGGGGATTTTAGCACTGCGGCCAATTCTTTACTAAAGGTTGATTTACCGCTGCCACTGGTGCCAACTACATTAATTCGTCTCATGATTCTATAACTGTTCCAAGTGCTTAATCAGCGTTACCTAAGCCCAGGCTTTACCTTGTTCTTACTTGTGTGATGGGATGTCATAATCGTTCTAATAATCGCATACCACTTTCCAACAACTGGTGATCGTTTTGGAATTCTTGGTATTGGCGCTCAATATCACTAAACTGTTGGCTCATATCACTATAGCCAAAACACCCAGCACTGCCCTTAATGCGGTGAGCGATATTGCGAATGGTATTATAATCGCCAATCGCTTGTGCTACACGCAACTTATCAAGTTCTTGCTTTAAACTTGATACATAATTCACCCTTAGGGTTTCTAGTGTATGATCGTCTAAATCGGGGATGTCATACCGTGTTTCGTTGCGTAGGTACTGGCCAATCTTCTCAACAAAATTTATCCGCTCAATGGGTTTACTGATGTGATCACTAAAGCCTAGTCGTTTATAGTATATCTTGTCTTTGGCCAAGTTATGCGCCGTGAGCGCAATAACAGGTGTGGTAATCTGCTGCTTTTGAATTTCTGCTAAAGCCTCAATACCGTCTATCACTGGCATCGAGATATCCATTAAGATAAGGTCATAGTGATTGCCATTGGTCGCTAATCCGATCACTTCTTCGCCACTAAAGGCAACATCAACGGCAATTTCCATCCGTTCAAGCAATAATTTAATTAACTCAGCGTTATCAGCGTGGTCGTCAGCAATCAATATCCTGGCTTGACTATAGGTCTTATCAGACTCAAGGGGGATTTCGTCGTATGACTCTTGCTTTAAGTGGACGCGATGTTGTTCTGCTGTTTCGATATATTGATGTTCTAGACATTCATTGATAGGAATAGTTATTGTGAAGCAGCTACCCACCCCTTTTTCACTGTTTACATTGACATCGCCACCTAGGCCTTGTGCGAGTTGTTTCGATATACTTAAACCAAGTCCACTGCCGCCAAAACGTCGCGCAATGGAGACGTCTGCCTGAGAAAACGGATAAAAGATATGCTCTGTTTCCTCCGCAGATAAGCCTATACCAGTATCTTTTATGGTCACCAGTAGATAGCTACCTTGTAGGTGAGCAAAAATATCTATACTGCCTTGCTCGGTAAATTTTATCGCATTGCTGGTAATGTTTAGTAGTATCTGTTTCAGACGTGTTGGGTCGGTCTGAATATGTATTGGGAACGGGTAATCGTAGGTAATGGTCAGTCCTAATGACTTTTCTGCTGCCCGCTGCTCAACATCGACAAACACTTCATTTAGCAACACCACTAAATCAGTATTGATATATTCAAATTCCAGTCTGTTTTCTTGTACTTTACTTAGATCTAATATGTCGTTAATGATCCGCAATAAGTGACGACTGCTAGTGGTAATAGAGGTGAATACACGGTTGTGTTGACTGGTCTCAATATCCCCCATCATCAGTGCCTCGGAAAATCCTATTATGGAGGTGAGCGGGGTTCTAATTTCATGGCTAACGGTTGCGAGAAACTGATTTTTTGCATTATCAGCTTTTCTCAACTCTTGATTCGCTAGGGCTAATTGTTGATTTGAAATAGATAACTTTTCAGTTTGCTGCTCAACTTCTCGTTTTAAGCCTGACTTTAATCGTGTATTGGTTTTAGAGATTATTGAGGTTCTCTCTGCCAATGCGAAAGAAAGTAGAATAGCATCCAATGCGCCGCCAATGAGGCTTATGAATTCAATATTGATGCCGCGATAGAGCTCTAAACCTTGATTCTTAGCAAGCATTAAAGCTATCGGTAATAACAAGCACAAGAACGCCAACACAAAATAACGAGCTGGCCGAAATCCCCTTATCATTTGCAGAATACCGGCAATAAAGGCCGCCACAATCCAAACCATGATTAATAAGGAAACCACATCTTTTGCATAGGGATAGTAAACAGCGGAAAAAGGTATAAATAACAGTGCTGCGAATCCGTTTATTCGCAGTAGGTTGGCTAGTCGCTTGTGGTTTGTGGCTAACTCTAAAAACTGAATGGAAAATAAACCACCAAATACTGGCAATAGTAAAAAAGGAATAAAATTAAAGTGATAGTTTTCTATTTTGAACAGTGAAAAGCCTAACTGAAAATCTAGAAACCATGTCACGAAGTAACACAACAGGTAGAGAGAATAGTAAACATAGCTGAGCTCTCTTGCACCCGTATAGATAAATAAATTACAGATAGCCAATGCGAGTAGCGCGCCTAATATTGATAATACGACGGCATATTGCATGTTCTGGGCTAATCTAAACTCTGCTGCTGGTGCTATGTTTATTTTTGGCTCAGAAAAGAATACCTCACTCTGGATTCGTGTACTAATTAACGCGACACTGCCCGGTGGAATTTTAAATTTCTTGGCATGACTTAGTGGAAAACCAGATGGTCTGGTGTAGCCAGCCTGACTGCGTTGCACCTGTTGTTCAATAAAAACAGTATACGTTATTGTATCAATGACAGTACCCGATACATTGACTACCCAGTTAACCTCTGCTGTATCGTTGTAAATACGGGTGATGCTCACGTAATCTTTGCTGTCGTGTCTCACCTCATCAAGTTGGCTTCGGTTATTGCCTAATGCCGAGATGTTTTCAAGTGAAAAAATCGAGTCAGAGGCTTGTAGCTGATAGCGTTTCGAGTGCTGAGATAACTCGACGTCTTGGAGTTTACTCATCGGCAGTAAATTAGATATTGAGCTACTGTTATCTGTAGCATGGCCGACAGTGACGACTAATAAACAACCCATATAAGCACACAACCTTACGACGCTTTGACTGACGCCTATGGCAATGTCACTGATTGCTTTAATGTAGTTGTTATAGGAGTTAGTCATAGCTCAATCGTCTTGTTTTTATTGTGTTTGAGTGAATACTTGTGTTCTGATTCACACATTAAAGTTATACATGTTATTTCTAAGATGTAAATTGCCTATGTATTTATACTATATAGTAGACGTATTCTGATAAAAAACAGGTTTAAATAATGATTATTATTTAACAAGTACAATCTCATTTAAATAAACTTTGGGTGAACCTCACAATGAGAAGCCCTTCGGAGGTTATTTTGGTTGTAAATGATGTGCCTGCATACGCTTGAACAGAGCGGATAGTCCTTGTGTATTAGTCTTAGTTAACATATCTAAGCAATAAATGACTGACTCAATAGTTGAGCGGGCGTGGTTGATTCGGGTTTTTCTGATGTGGTAGCGGCTTTCTGGCGGCCGCTCAAAGTGCCACTGGGTAATCGACGACAGCCACGGATTTAATGAATATATTTTTAATGCTTTACGCCAAGTGCTATCAATAAATATAAGAAACTTAGGGTGCGCTCGGCGCTCGGCTGTGATGACATCT
The DNA here is from genome assembly GCA_042091475.1 of Alteromonadaceae bacterium. Lineage (GTDB taxonomy): Bacteria > Pseudomonadota > Gammaproteobacteria > Enterobacterales > Alteromonadaceae > CAXRGH01. Next base: position 14,336 of record JBELHI010000014.1, on the reverse strand, counting down.
TCAATGGCCTGACTATTGTCAGAAGGGTACAGCAGGGCGTAATGATCAGGATTAGCTTTAACTCTCATGGCTAATTCGTGGAAATCCAACGCTGATTCACCCACCACGATTTGACTATTACTGATGCCAAGATTGACGAGTTTTCCAGTGTTTTTAGCGTGTCTTACTTCTTTGGGATGCTGCATCAGTATAATGTTTATATCACTACGTACGGGTGACACACTGTCACATACACAAGTCGTTAAAGGATAATCACAGTCACTGCAATAGCTACGGCGCATAAGGAATAATGACCTCTGCAATGAAGCCACCACTGGGTTTATTGGCTAAGGTAAAGCGTCCATCAAGCAACTCCACTAACCGCTGAACCACAGCCAGCCCAAGCCCGCAGCCAGGTTCATTGCGGGCAATATTACCTTGTACAAATGGATTGCATACGGACGCTAACAAAGTGTCACTGATGCCGTTGCCATTGTCTTCGACTTTAAAGCTTATGTTAGTCCCTGATTGTTTAGTTGTTATCAATATCTGATCACCGCCAAAGGTGTTTGCGTTGTCGATAAGGTTAGTAATAATCAGTGCAAGTGAACGCTTACACGTACGAGTTTTGGGGAGAGTATCTACATTGATGGCTAGATTACCCAAGGCGTCCACCGGTAATCTGTTGATTGCGTCTTGAATCAGCTCATTAATGTCCACACTCTCTGGAGCTTCAGGTAGCTGTGAGTGAAAAAATTCAAGGCATTGGGAGATAATGTGATCCATATTGTCGACATCTGTAATTAACTCACTGCGGATATGGCTATCTAGTTGTGCTGACATTTCTACATTAAGGCGCATGCGGGTTAGGGGGGTTTTTAAATCGTGGGAAATAGCAGTGGTCAATAAGCGTCGATCATGGTCGAGGTTTTGCATTGCCACAACCATACGATTAAACGTTTTGGTTAGGTCTCCACATTGTCGTAATTTTGGCGTTTCTATGGTTTTCGGCACATTACCGTTAGATACTTCATTAGCTTGTTTTACACACAAATATAGGGGTCTGCCAAACCACCAACCCAGCGCAAAAATAAGCACGGTTAGTATGGCGTTGACTGACAGTAACCCTATCTGTAATTCAGAAAAGGGTGAGGTTTTAACCGTTGTGAGTAGTTGGTTGATTACATAGAGGGCTGCCGATAGGTAAATCGCTAGACATAAGCAGATAAAACAAATTACTGGGCTTAAAAAGAACCTAGCAAGGCTGTTCATACTTGTTCTTCGTCAGGAACAAACACGTAGCCCAGCCCCCACACAGTTTGAATATAGCGTGGCTTACTTGGCTCATCCTCAATCAGTCGTCTTAGTCGTGATACTTGTACGTCGATACTTCGCTCTAGAGGGTTATAATCTCGTCCTTTTGCATAGTGCATTAATTTATCACGAGATAAGGGCTCTCTCGGATTGCTTACCAAGGTCTTCAATACCGCATATTCTCCACTAGTTAAAGCGACTGTCTGCTCGTCATTAATCAGTTGTCTGGTACTTAAATTGAATGAAAAGTCGCCCAGCTTGATAGTGTTTCCCGCTTCCAGAGGTGCGTTGACAGAGATATTTGTTTGCCGTCTCAATACCGCATTAATTCGCGACAATAGCTCTCTCGGGTTAAATGGTTTGGCAAGGTAGTCGTCAGCACCGATATCCAAACCCGTAATGCGATCAACATCACTGCTTTTGGCTGTTAGCATAACAATGGGAATGTCATTGCCCTGCTCTCGTAGACGTTTACAAATAGCCAACCCGTCTTCACCGGGTAACATTAAGTCAAGCACAATCAACTGAAATGCTTCTCGCTGTAAGGCACGGTCCATCTGCACGCCGTCCAATGCTGTTTTGACTTGATACTCTTGCTCTGTCAAATATCGCTCGAGAAGGTTACGTAAGCGAACATCGTCATCAACAACTAATATTTTGGTGGTTGATTCTAGCATGCTTATGTCCTTTTAATGTGCAAAATGTGTGCGGTAATTGTAAGTATAACTGTTTTAAAATTCACTAACTAGTTTGTTACAAAACGTATCATAACTAGGCTAATTGATGCATCATAACGACTAATGAAAACTATTGAGTACGATGTAATGAAATCACAAGTGACATGGCAAGGTCAACTAGGCTTTAAAGGCACGACTGAAAATGGCCATACCGTTGATATGGATGGCAACAATGGCAGCGCCGCGCCAAGCCCGATGGAATTAGTCTTGATGGCTGTAGGGGGATGTTCTTCTGTTGATGTGGTGTCTATTTTGCAAAAAACTAAGCAGGATGTGGTCGATGTCGCGGTTGAATTGGAAGGAACTCGGGTTGATGCCGTACCTGCGGTATTCAGTCATATTCATTTAACGTTTGTTGTCACTGGCCGTGAGGTGTCGGAAAAACATGTCGCTCGTGCGGTGGCTTTATCCGCAGATAAATATTGCTCCGTATCACTGATGCTAGGTGCTGCGGTCGAGGTGTCACACAGCTTTCGCATAGTGACACCGGAGTAATTGTATCAAGCGATAGTCTTTACGTTGATACTATCGCTTTGCGTTTTAATTCTAATAATTGTTCTACGAGTGGTGTCAGGATCAGCTCCATGGCCAGCCCCATTTTACCGCCTGGCACAACTAAGGTGTTAATTCGTGACATGAAGGCGCCGTCAATCATCTGTAATAAATAACTAAAATCAACGTTTTTCATTTCCCGACGAAATCTTACCACGACAAAACTCTCATCTAGGGTCGGGATATCTCGGGCACTAATGGGATTGGACGTATCTACCGTTGGCACGCGCTGGAAATTGACATGGGTCATTGAGAATTGTGGCGTAATGTATTGAAAATAATCATCCATACTGCGTACGATACTGGCCATTACCGCCTCGCGGGAGTGACCTCTTTCGTGGGTGTCACGAACAATCTTTTGGATCCATTCTAAGTTAACAATAGGTACCATGCCAACCAACAAATCTACATGTCTTGCCACATCAGCATCTTCTGTAGAAACACCACCGTGTAGTCCTTCATAAAACAGCAAATCGGTATCCGTGGGCAAATTCTGCCAAGGAGTAAAGGTTCCCGGCATTTGATTATACGGAACCGCTTCATCAAAGGTATGCAGATAGCGACGGTATTGGCCACTGCCAGATTCACCGTATTGTTTAAATAGTTTTTCCAGCAGCACAAAGTCATTGGCTAATGGACCAAAGTAACTGATGTGTTTACCTTGTTCTTGCGCTTTTCTGATCTCTAATTCCATTTCAGGCCGAGTAAAACGATGAAAGCTGTCCCCCTCAACAATCGCGGCATTGGTGACATTCAGATTCCGGAAAATATGGCGGATGGCATTGGTTGACGTAGAGGTACCAGCCCCTGACGAACCGGTAATGGCAACAATGGGGTGACGGGCAGACATATAGACTCGCTCCTAAACAAAAATTTCTTTCTTGTTATAAGCTGGTCACGGCAGAGGGTCAAGACATTATTAACCTGCTGTTCACATTTAATCTTGTCTTGACTGACTGCTCAATACACTATCGACCGGCTATTGCATGTGCCCTTTTCTATTAATGATTGCTGGGTAGGGTTATTTTTCTATCTATGCGGTACTGCATAAGTGAACGCTGATACGCTTTGAACACCGGATCGTCTGACTCAGATACACGAGGACGTAATGTGCGTCGCTGAGCAACTACCGGTGGGCAGTCACCCGTGGCAATATGGCCAAGGGCCGCACTGATCATTGGATCTTGTGGCGTGCCGAGTGGTTGCATGACATCATCAGCTAAAGAACATCCCAATATTTCAGTGCTTAAGTTAGGGGATTGGGAGGGAATAAAACCATCACTGTAGTCGCCAAAGTCTTTCGCGTTAGCGCCCTTGAATTGAACGGTAAAATAGGTAGTACCACAATTTTCTTGGGGTAAAAAGCCATAGGGTTTACCGCAGGTTGTTTCGCCAATCAGGCGAGCATCAATATTGATACCCCGCAAGCCATTAATAAATGCCTCACTGGCTGAGCAGGTTCCATTGGTTGCTAACACATACACTCGTGGCAAATTCACACTGGGTAATTGAATATTGGTACCGACACCGTTGTCCCAGTCTATTTTGAAATCAAAAAAGCCCATGGCATCTGATGGCGCGGTTTTGTCATTATACAAATTCTGATTGAATATTTGTTGCTGGGTTTGTCCTGCACCAGCCACCATGTAAGCCAATTGCGATGACATGGCTAACAAGCCGCCGCCGTTGTAACGTAAATCAACAATTAGCTCACTGACATTGGCATCTGCAAGTTGTTGGAAAGCGTCAATTAGGGGATCTTGACCTGGTTTCTTAAAGCTATTGAAACGGAAATAACCCACTTTGCGATTGTTCGCGGCGGTAAATATTTCCACGTCATCGACTAGGGTGAGGGCGACCTCTGCTGAGATTAACTCCAGCGCCACTGACGTACCATCCTTACGCTGAAAAACAAAATTATGGGCCTCGCCTATTTCCTCCGGGAATAAACCTGCATTGAGAATGTCGGAATTTCCGTTTTGAAACAATGCAGAATCTACTTGCATTAGCTTGTCACCGCGCTCAATCCCTGCCTGGGATGCAGGACTGTTATCTTCAACATAAGCAATATACCATTCACGGTTTGGACCTGTACTTGACACGGTTTTCCACTGAAAGCCATAACCGTAGGTAGTCCCAGACACCGTCTGTTGGTTGTAGCTAGCGCTATCTTGGGTGAAGTGAAACTGGTCTTTAGCCTTACCAGATTCTGTTACCGCGTCAGTTTTAAGTTCAGTAAAATAATTTGCTACGCTAAACGGTGTAGGGTCAATGTCGGGTATTTCGTCATACCATAAATAGGTTTCGTGGCTAAACGAGCGGAGGTACAGTTTTTCAAACATCGCAGAGCCAGATTGGTCAGGATAGGGCGCTGACGTATACGGATCTATACCGGTTCTTGGTACTGCACAATAATCCTGCAAGCTATCAGCACTTTGGAACACGCCTGCAGTATAACTATCATTCAGCGAGGGCGTATTACTATTATTGCCGCCGCCAAAACATCCTGTAAGCAATAGAGTAATCAGCAAGTGCATTGCTGTATATATTTGTAAGATATGGTTTTTTATCATGTTTCGCCCCTGATCATTGACTGTTGATAATAACTACTTTTTGGTCAAGATTAAATATCTTAGTCACAATAATACCAGCAGAGTTATTTTTTTTTGGCTAACGTTATATTTGTGACTCTATGGGTTGCTGTAGTTAGGTACTCGGTTAAGGGCAGTAAAGTCCATCAACAGTGTTATAACTAAATTTCGTTGTCATAAATTAATGCGTATAGACGTCTAGATGGTTATAGTGCTATATTCGACACTCGTATTTTTTACCAAGGCCATGTTATGAAAGTCATTGAACATTTAGACAACGCCAGTTCACCCTTGTTGTCGTTTGAAATCATTCCTCCTGCCCGCGGCCAAGGTATGTCAGATATTGTTAATATTGTTGAGCAGATATCGCCTTATAACCCGTCGTGGATTGATGTCACAGCCCATGCTTCGAGCGTTGAATATCTAGAAAAAGGTGACGGTAGTATTGAAAAGCGGGTCAGTCGTAAACGTCCCGGTACCATGGGAATATGTGGGGTTATTCAGAACCGCTTCAAGATTGATACGGTAGCACACTTGTTGTGTGGTGGATTTACCAAGGAAGAAACAGAAGACGCGCTGATTGAACTCAATTACCTTGGTGTAGAAAACGTACTGGCGTTGCGTGGGGATGGCCCCAACTACAAAAAATCAGTTAATAGTCACCGTACCGTTAACCCTTTTGCGTCTGATCTAGTAAAACAAATTAAACAACTGGGTGATGGTCATTACTTAGATCAAACGGATTGCTCGGCGGCCATGGATTTTTGTGTTGGCGTGGCAGGGTATCCGGAAAAACATTTTGAAGCCCCCAGCCTGAAACAAGATGTGAGTTATCTGAAACAAAAGCTTGATGCCGGCGCTGACTATGTCACCACACAATTGTTTTATGATAATAATCATTATTTTAACTTTGTTGATCAGTGCCGAACCCAAGGCATTGACGCACCTATTGTACCGGGTTTAAAAATATTAAAATCCGTCAAACAATTACAAACGGTGCCAAAATCATTTTTTGTCGACTTCCCAGATGACTTGGTGCAAGAAGTCATGGCCAATCCACAGCACGTGGTAGAAATTGGTATTCAACATGCATTGAAACAGGCCTTGGGACTGTTAGAAGGCGGTGCACCCTGCGTACATTTCTACATTATGAATGATGCGGGATCCGTGGTACGCATTGCTAAGCAGTTACAAAAATTACTTTAATCCGTGACGATGTTATTAGCGCGCCGCTTTTACCAACACTAGGTTGGTAAAGCCCGGCACAGTCACATTACCGTCGGTCACGGATATTGTGTTTAGCACTCTGTCATGGCCATTGCGCTGGACGGGGTGCAGTCCCCATCCCATAGTTAGTTTAAAGACCACAGGCTCAGGTTGGGTATTGATTAACACTGCTATTTTTTGCCATCTAGCATCGTCATTGTGTTGACTGTCGTCCAGCAATAACGTCATTGCACCCAGCTTTTTAGGGTGTTGAGTAACCTTGACGCTGTCATGTATTGCCTCAGCAGAGGTCAGTGAGAATAATGGTGATGAGGTACGAATACGTAACCAATCTTGAAACACCCCATTCAGCCACACAATATGTTCAGGTTTAACATCATCATTGCCTGCATTATTGTCAATCACCTGCCTGATCAGTGACCAGTTGTTTTGGTCTTTTGCCGCAGGTGGTAACCCCTTGTGATAATTGTTGTCAGTGTAGGAGAAATCCACGGCGTTAAACCAATGACCGTAGTCGTAACTGTCCCGTAAAAATGATTTTGAACGGGCTAGTTCACTGCCCATGTGTAGAAATGGTATGCCCTGGGATATCAGCGGGAAAGACAGGCTTTGGGCATGTATTCGCAAGCGTTGTTGGATGGTGGTATCAAAAGGCAGTCGGTATTGATGATTGTCCCACAGGGTTTGATTATCGTGTTTAGAGACATAGTGAATGGTGTCGGCAGGGTCTTCTGCATAGGCTGCAGGGGCGTCCCCGTAAGGTATCTGGTGGCCAGTTTGTTGCTTGCCGTTCTGATACCATTGGAATGTCTTTAGATTGCCAGCAAGACCAGTAGCGAGCAGCGCCCAAGCATTATCATGTCTTGCAATGGCAGTGTTATCTTGAGCTTCGTTAGGCATTGTCATTAGTCCGTTACCAATGCCCTGGTTGGCTCTGATGGCGTGACCTGAAATATTAAACCCTGGGCCTCTGATGGCATCTCGTAAACGGTCAGAAAATGTGCCTATTTCAGTATTGGATAAGTTGAGTTGTGACGCTTGTACAAAGCGTTGATCATTGGCAACTTCACCAAAATTCCAACCTTCACCGTAAAAATAGTTATCCTTATCAATACGCTGCACGGCTTGCCGTGCCGCTAGCATGGTGGCTTTGGGCTGATGGCCCATGAGATCAAATCTAAATCCGTCAATGGCGTAGTCTCTTGCCCAAACTTGCAATGAATCAGTCATTAATTTTGCCATCATGGCACGTTCAGTCGCCGTGTTGGCGCAACAAGTGGATTGCTCAACTTGTCCGGTCAATGGATGTAACCGTTGATAGTAGCCCGGTACAATCTTGTCTAAAATGGAATGTTTGTGTAGCCCTGAACTATGGGTATGGTTGTACACCACATCCATGACCACACGGAATCCCATTCTGTGGAGGGCTTGTACCATAGTGCGGAAGGATACAATTCTTTCACTGCCCTCAGGTGTGTGACTGTAGCTCCCCTCAGGTACGGTGTAATGCAGGGGATCATACCCCCAGTTATAATCATCTACTGCGCGTATCTGTTCTATCAATGCTTGTGCATCAGCCGAGTTTACTGACATTTGTTGTAAATATTGACTAACCGTGAGTTGTTGATTTTGAGAGTAGCTATCATCCCGGCATAGTTCAACGTCGGGCATGAGTCGACACAATGTAGTTAAGGAATCATCGAGATGAAGTCGTTGTTTTCTGTCTTCGTTAATCGTAGCGATATCAAATACTGGCAATAAATGAATGGTATTCAAACCAGCCTCAGCCAATGACTGTAAATGCTTGTAACCATGGGATTGGGTTTCGCTAAAGGCCTCATAACTGCCTCTGTATTGTTGACTCACGGAACCGTCAGTGCCACTGAAATCACCCACGTGTAATTCATAAATAATTTGTTTCTCTGGCGCTGACAGTGCGGGTCGCGCTTGTGAGTTCCAGCCATCGGGTTGGGTTGTGGCATGATTCAAATCAATCACCTGACTGTACTGGCTATTGATTGATAAGCTCAGGGAATATGGATCGGTGACTGTCGTGGTAATGGTTTGCTGAATTGAAGGGTGGAATGCTGTAATTTCATAGTGGTAATAATCCAGCATATTTACCTTAGTTGATTGCACCGACCAAATCCCCGTGGCACGGTCATTATTCATTTCAATTTTTGTTTTGAATGACTTATCAGCATTGAAAACCGCGACGTTAATCGCTTTTGCTGTCGGTGCCCACAATGCGAATTGGGTACCGTCAGCCGTTAGGCTGGCGCCCAGTTTGGTGTATTCATTGGCATCATTTGGCGCTGATGTATAGAGCTCATCAAGTAACCATGCCGTTTGCACTTGATGGTGGCTCTTGGTGATGGTGTTGTAGACATAAATACCGCCGGTTAGCCACTGCTTGATGCGCCGCTGCGGTAAGTTAATGGTTAAGGGCTGCCAATGCTTTAAATGCAAATAGCCTGGTTTTACCTTAGCTAGACCTTGCCCTTTAACGAGGGAGGTGGATTGTTCAGGTGTGTCTCCTGAATATAAAATCCAGCCTTTTAGTTCGCTCTCTGGCGGTAGTAATAATTGACTAGGTGTAACCCAGTGGGCTGCCATATGGTCTGTTGGTGCCTGAGTGGGCGGTGCTGCTAGTACCGAAAAAAAACAGCTAGGCAGTAATAGCAGAGCTATCAATTTTTGCATGATTGACATGTGCAAGCCCCTAATTAGTTATTTAACTGTTTATTGAGTTTATATATCGCCATGCTCTGTGCTGGCATAGATAACTTGCCAGAGCCGTCAAGGCTCACCTCACTGCCCACTATTTTATGGTAATCAGATAATGGTTTGGGCAAGTTTATGTGTTGTGAGCTTGAGCTGAGTGCGGTGTTGAACAGCACCACATAGTGCTCTTTGTCCGTGTCTCTCAATAATGCAAATAGTCCAGCGCTGTCACTGTCAGCAATAATCTGTTGTTGGCCGTACCTAAGGCCGTGATGATTGTGGTAGACATTGGCAAAACGGGCAAAGGTTTGATAGAAGTGACTACCGCGATCAAAATTATCTTGCGCGGTGGTTTGGGTATTAGCCAACAGCGGTAATTGATTATCGTCTGTGACCTTTGACGGCATCATGTCTTGTCTGGCACCTTTGTCATTACCGTAACCAATAAACCCTTGTTCATCACCGTAATAAATCACCGGTACGCCGCGGGCAAAAAATAGCATGGCATGGGCTAACTCCATGGCTGCTACCCGTTGCCTTTCATTTAGCTGCGGTTGTTGTTGCAAGTAGTAGGCGTATCGCCCCATGTCGTGATTACCACTGAAGGTGAGTAGCTGATTAGCATCTCGGTAAAAATGATCTTGTGCAAAGAGTTGGCTCAAGCGTTTCGTTGGCCCTTGCTTGGCAAACACATCAACCAAGGCGGATTGTAACGCAAAGTCTAATACTGATTGCAGTTTTGCTTGCGTGGTGAAACTGGCGAGACGCTGGGGATCAAAATCAAATACCTCACCAAACATGAAGAAGTTTTCAATGCCCAGCTTTTTTGCATGTTGCACCAACGCAGGGGCAAAGGCCTGCCAAAACTCAGTATTAACGTGTTTTACCGTATCAATACGGAAACCATCAGGACGGAATTCGCTGATAATATCGCGGTAGATATCAATCATGCCGTTCACCACCACGTCAGACTCTGTGTTTAAGTCATCTAAGCCAAAAAAATCACCATTGAGAGAGTTTTCCCCTTCAAAGGTTGAGTCCCCTTGATTGTGATAGTGAATGGGATTGTTTAACCATGCAGGGGTTTTTAATTGCTCATTACCTGCCGGAATAATGGTTGTGTAGGATTTGCCAGCGGCCAGCTCAGCCTTGCTAATATAAGGACAAGCAGCGCCGGTTTCTGACCAACCGCTGCCGTCTTCACCGTGGCATTCAGTGAATTTAATAACATCTGCGGTGTGATTGGTAATGATATCAAAGAATACTTTGATATTTTGCTGGTGGGCAGCTTGGATAAACTGTTTGAGATCTTGGTTAGTGCCTAGGTGGGGATCAATCTCGGTGAAATCCAATACCCAATACCCATGATAGCCCGTGATCTCGCCTTGCTTGGCTTGGTTGCGCAGGATGGGGGTTAGCCAAATAGCAGAGATCCCCAAGTCTTTTAAATACGGCAATTTTTGTTGTAAGCCTTGAATATCGCCACCGTGAAAGCTCATGGCATGACTGGGATCAAAACCGCCTGCAGATATCGCCTTATCAACTGAGCCATGGTCATTGGCTGAATTACCATTATGAAAACGGTCTGGTAGCACAAAATAAAATACTTCATCTTGGATACCTCGGGTTTGATAAGGTGCAAGTTTACTGCTTTGGCTGGCGATAGGCTCTTTGGTTACCGAGTCAGAACAGCCAACGAGCAAGGCTATCATTAGGCTAAGTGCAGCAATATAGCGGAGTGATGAGGTGATGATATTCATTATTTTTATGCTCACGTGATCAGAATTGCAAAAATAGTAACCGATGTTTAGTCAAAAACCATGAATTTTACATACGTATGCATGGCTATATTTGTATGCATACGTATGCAGTTCCATTGAACCTTGTTAAGCCCATGTTTATGATTTGTGTCAATTAATATCCATATCTTTGGCTTTTAGCCGACGGATTGACGAAACAGGTAATCAACATGACACAACATCCTTGGTGGCAAGGTGCCGTAATTTATCAAGTCTACCCTCGTAGCTTTATGGATGCCAATGGCGACGGCATTGGTGATATACAAGGTGTGATTACCAAGCTGCCTTATATCAAGTCATTAGGCGTAGATGGTATTTGGCTGTCCCCGTTCTTTAAGTCCCCAATGAAAGATTTTGGTTACGACATCAGTGACTACCGTGACATTGACCCCATGTTTGGCGATATGGATGATTTTCAACAATTGATGACCTCAGCCAAACAGCATGAACTAAAAATTATCATTGACCAAGTACTGAGTCATACCTCAGATCAACACCCTTGGTTTTTAGAGAGTCGTGAGAGTAGAGACAACCCCAAAGCTGACTGGTATGTTTGGGCAGACGCCAAAGAGGACGGCACACCACCTAACAACTGGTTATCTATTTTTGGTGGCGTTGCCTGGCAGTGGGAGCCCCGCCGCCAGCAATACTATTTACATAATTTCCTGACCCAACAGCCAGACCTTAATTTCCACAATACCGACGTGCAAAAACAAGTACTCGACAATGTAAAATTTTGGTTAGATCTTGGCGTTGACGGTTTCCGTTTAGATGCTATCAATTTCTGTTTCCACGACAAGTTATTGCGCGACAACCCAGCCAAAGCACCAGAACACAGACAGGGGCGAGGTTTCAGCGAGGATAATCCCTACGCGTTCCAATATCACTATTATAATAATACGCAGCCTGAAACCTTGTCCTTCCTGTGTGAACTAAGGCAATTAATTGATCGTTATCCAGGTGCTGTCACCTTGGGTGAAATATCTAGCGAGGATTCATTAAAATCCATGGCTGAATATACTGCGGATAATGAGCGTCTGCATATGGCTTATAGTTTTGAACTGCTCACGGAAGACAATACCCCAAGCTACATACAACAAACCGTGGAAGCACTTGAATCATACATGACCGAGGGCTGGCCGTGCTGGGCCATTGGCAATCACGATGTGGCGCGGGTGGCGAATCGTTGGGGAGGTGACAAACCGTCACCACAACAGATAAAAATGCTCAACGCAATGATTGTATCCCTGCGCGGCAGTGTATGTGTTTATCAAGGTGAAGAACTGGGTCTTACTGAAGCCCACGTGCCCTTTGAACAACTTCAAGATCCCTTTGGTATTGCTTTTTGGCCCACCTTTAAAGGCCGCGACGGCTGCCGCACACCCATGCCTTGGCTGAAGGATGAAACACATGCAGGGTTCACTCAGGAAGTACCTTGGTTGCCGGTGGAACAGGCCCACGTGTCCCTTGCTGTTGACTGCCAAGAGGGACAGGCTGACTCCGTATTAGAGCGTTACAAACAATTCATTCACTGGCGCAAATATCAAGACTGTTTGCGCTACGGTGATATTCGCTTTGTTGCTACCAATGAGCAGGTGTTAGCCTTTGAACGACAATATAACAACCAGCGCTTATACGTGGCATTTAACTTTGCAAACACCCAACAATGCACTAACTTACCCACTAATACCTCTGCCAATGTGCTAAATGGCCATGGTTTTGAGGTCCTGACGCTAGCCGAAAACAGCGTCACGTTGCCTGCTTATGGGGCAGTGTTTATTACCTTAGGGGGCAGTGCAGATGCAGGCTAAACCGCAGTTATCATTTTGGCAATTATGGAACGTTAGTTTTGGCTTCCTTGGCGTGCAGTTTGGCTTTGCCTTACAAAATGCCAATGTCAGTAGAATTTTAACGGATTTAGGTGCTGATCTTCACTCGTTATCACTGTTTTGGATTGTCGCGCCATTGATGGGCTTAATTGTTCAACCTATCGTCGGCGCAGCGTCTGACCGCACGTGGAATAGGTTGGGACGCCGTAAGCCCTATATTTTATTTGGTGCAGTGGCGGCTGCTTTAGGCATGCTACTCATGCCCAACGCGCCATTGTTTGTCAGTATCATGGCGCCCATGCTGTTTGGTGCATTAATGCTTGCCTTAATGGATGCCTCGTTCAACGTGAGCTTTCAGCCGTTCCGTTCACTGGTAGCGGACATGGTACCTGAAAAACAACGTAACAGCGGTTACGGTATTCAAGCGGTGCTGATCAATATTGGTGCGGTGATAGGATCTATGTTGCCATTCATATTAACCAATGTCGTGGGTTTGGATAATGTCTCTGCTGATGGCAAGGTTGCGCCCTCAGTGGTGTGGGCGTTTTACATTGGTGCCACGGTATTATTAGGTTCTGTACTGTGGACCGTGATCAAAACCAAAGAATACCCGCCCCAGCAACTGGCGATGCCAGAACAAGCACCACGTAAAGGTATATTAGTGGCGTTAGCTGATTTTATGCAGTTACTCAAAGATACGCCAAAAACCATGAAGCAACTGGCTGTTGTACAGTTTTTTTCATGGTTTGCGTTATTCATTATGTGGGTTTACACCACCTCAGCTATTACCCAACAGGTATGGCAGGTAGACGCTAAATGGTTTGATCCAGCCTATCTGAGTCGTGTGGGGGAGATCCCAGCTAGCATCGCCATTGCCAAAGGACAAGCCGGAGACTGGGTAGGCATTTTATTTGCCGCCTATTCACTATTCGCGGTATTTGCAGCGGCCGCCATTGCACCGTTAGCGAATAAATTGGGCCGCAAAATTGTTTATTCTGGCGCCTTGATTTTAGGAGGCATAGGCTACTTGAGTTTTGGTTTGATACCGAGTGGTGAGCTGATTGAGGTAGATTTACTCATCACTAGCACGCAATTGCCCAGTGGCGCCCTGTGGTTATTACTACCCATGTTGGGGGTAGGTATTGCGTGGGCGGCAATTCTCGCTATGCCCTATGCTATACTGGCGGGTAAACTGCCGTCAGATAAAATGGGTGTTTACATGGGCGTATTCAACTTTACCATTGCCGCACCACAAATCATTTCTGGTTTAATTGCGGGTTGGTTAGTCACTCAGTGGTTTGATAATCAGGTGATCCAGATTATCTATCTTGCTGGGTTTGCTATGTTGGCGGCGAGTCTTGCGGTGTACTTTGTTGATGACAAGGTGGCGGATTAACCGCCACAAGATTGTCGAACCACAGACTGACAGGGAATTAGTGTGGTACTGACAGCGTCACCATTGATCAACTGCAACAAATGCTGTACCAGTACTTCACCGGCTTGTTTAGTGTTCTGTTTGACCGTGGTCAGCGGCGGAGAGCAAAAATCCGCATGGGGAATATCGTCAAAACCCACCACGGATAC
>JBELHI010000013.1:0-37635 GCA_042091475.1 Alteromonadaceae bacterium | reverse complement strand
TGCTCCTGATACGGTGGCCAACCTAAGGGTTTCCCGGCCAGTACGTGCAAGTGAATGTGATAGACGGTTTGGCCGCCGTATTCATTACAATTCATTACTGTGCGGTAACCTTGTTCTGCGAAGCCCTGAGCTTTGGCAATAGATGCCGCGGCGGTAAACAGCTTACCAATCAGCACTTGATCCTCTGCTTGTATATCATTCACTGTGGCAATGGGCTTTTTCGGGATCACTAAAAAATGAACCGGTGCTTGGGGATTAATATCATTAAACGCCAATACATCATCATCTTCATACACAATATCTGCTGGAATTGTTTTATTGATGATATGAGTAAATATAGTATCTGCCATCACTGACTCCTGAGATAATTAAAACCAAACAAACCAGACCAAGACTGCGCCCAGTAACAAACGATAAATCACAAACGGGGTCATACCCAAGCGTGAAATCCAAGCTAAGAATAAATAAATACAGGCATAAGCACTGACAAAAGAGAAGGCAGCACCGTAAAACATTGCACTCCAATCAATGACTGACTGGCTTTCCAATAAATCTTTTGTTGCTAGTACACCAGCACCCAAAATCGTTGGAATAGATAATAAAAATGAAAAACGCGCAGCACTGTCTCTATTAAAGCCCAACATCAAGGCTGAGGTCATGGTGATACCTGAACGTGATGTACCGGGTATCATGGCCAGTACTTGAGAGAATCCAATCCAAAGCACGGATGACAACGACAACTTATCTAGGGTTTTGGTCTGTTTTGCTGTTTTATCAGCAAATAACAGTAATAAACCAAACACGATAGTGGTGATTGCGATAATCGCCGCGGAGCGGGCATACTCTTCAATCAGCGGTTTTAATAGGAAGCCAAATACAATGGCTGGCAGGGTACCAATAATGACCCACCATGCTAGGCGGCTCTGATTACTGCTCTGGCCCTTGAACACTGACGAGAACCAGGCCTGTGTCATGGCGATAATATCGTTGCGAAAATACAAGATCACCGCCAACAAACTTCCCATATGCACAGCTACATCAAAGGCTAGCCCTTGATTTTGCCAACCAAACAGGGCCGACGGTAAAATGAGATGGGCTGAGCTAGAAATAGGTAAGAATTCAGTAATACCTTGAATAATTGCCAGTATAATAATTTCAAACATGGTCATCTGAGTTACTCATCCTTTAATAAACTGAGTTGCTGTTTAGAGCGGGTTAGTTCAATAGCCACATTAGTACCATTGGGCATAATGTCTGGTTTATTGATCAGTAAGCGGGCCTCACTACAGGGGTAGTTCGACAATATATGTAACAGCATATCTCGAGCTAACGCTTCAAGTAACTGGTATTGGGTGGTATTGGCAATGTGGGTCAGTTCCTCACTGACTTTACCGTAGTCTATGGTGTCAGCCACATTATCAGAAAGCCCCGCGGCACTTAGATCATAGGTCATATCCACATCTAAAATAAGGCGCTGGGGGTCAATGCGCTCTTCTGGGTAAACGCCAATCAAGCTATCCACTGTCAAGTTGCGTATTAGTACTCTATCCATATTATTTTGAATCCATTGTGATAGGATGTTGATTATTCATTCTAACATTGTTTTTTGAGTTAACACTATGGCAGCTTTGGAAATATTACTGTTCAGTTTGGCCTATTTATGCGGTTCACTCAGCAGTGCTGTAATTGTATGCAGAGTGTATCAACTGCCAGATCCAAGGCAAGCCGGCTCAAATAATCCAGGGGCCACCAATGTTTACCGTTTAGGTGGCCGTATTCCCGCCATCATTACCTTGTTATTGGACGTAGTAAAAGGCACGCTGCCGGTGTTATTGGGTATATGGCTAGAAGTACCACCCATTGCCCTCGGCATGATATGTCTATTTGCCTGTCTGGGTCATATGTTTCCGTTATTTTTTGAGTTTAGAGGTGGTAAAGGCGTGGCAACGGCTATGGGCACGCTATTACCAATAAGCCCGGTGCTGACTATTTTATTACTCATCTGTTGGGTTACTGTTGTTTTTTTATCTGGCTATTCTTCCCTCGGTGCCATCATTGCGCTGTTACTCGCGCCGTTATTAATAGGCATAATTGACGGTCAGTATGTTGTCACTGTGAGTATGTTGTGTTTATTAATCTTACTCAGACACCACACCAACTTCAGACGCCTGTTCACCGGTCAGGAAGGCAAAGTGTGGGATAAGAACCCCAATAAAGAATAATTAGGGTTTACGCACCTTCATTATCAATTCATAGGCGGCTTGAATATCCTGTGCTTTCTCCTTGGACATTTCTATTGCTTGGGGCGGCAAACCTTTAGCGATCAGCTTATCCGGATGGTGTTGGTTCATCAGACGGCGATAGGCTTTTTTAACCTCGCTATCGGATGTGGAGGCAGCAATCCCAAGGATTTTATAAGCATCATCTACAGATGCTGCTTTAGGCTGACTCTTTGACTGCCGTTGTTGTTGACTGTGCTGGCGGAAGCGCAACTCAGCTTCGTAAGCGGATAACAAATAATCTAACTCGTCAACGCGAAAACCTAAACTTTTAGCCACTGCGTGCAATAAGCGCCGCTCGCCGTCATCAAGGTGCTGATCAACATAGGCAGCTTGAATTAAGATCTCTAAGAAAATCTGCATCACGTCTCGGCGACCATGGCAGGAATCATAGAATTCTTTGAGGGTCTCTTTTAACGGGAATTGACTTGACTTACCCTCACGAAAGGCCGCCTGAGCTTCACGTAAGGTATCGCCCTCAAGCCCCATTTGCGCCATAACTTGTGAGGCCATATCAATTTCCGCGCGAGTGACCTTGCCATCAGCTTTGGCTACGTGGCCCATACAGGAAAATAACGCGTGGAAAAATATGGCTTGCCCTTGGAGTTGGTCTGTATCAGAAAAGAACTGCGAAAAGCCGCCACTTCTGCGCAGGGAATCACTGTAGCTTTTATCAAAAAAGTAACCCACTGAAAAACCCAAGATGGCACCCACCAAGCGGCCAAACATAAAGCCAAACAAAGTACCAAGAATACGACCCCAATATTGCATCAGTTATCCCCCATTTAATGCCGCTAGACGTTCAGGTGTGCCAACGTCACACCAATGACCCAACCAAGTACTACCTGTGATATCCCTCGTTGCCATAGCATGGCGGAGTATCGGTGCCAGTGGTTTTACACCGGGACTGATAGATGAAAACAGTGTTGGTGAATAAATACCAATACCCGAGTAAGTCAGTTTAGCTTCACCGTCATCTACCAACAGATTCTCAACTAAGGCAAAGTCCCCATCAGGATTGTGTTGCGGATTGTTAACCATGACTAAATGGGCTTGCTTACCGGCTGGCAATACATCAGCAAAATCATAATCAGTAAACACATCACCATTGACTAACCAAAACGGTTCATCGTTTAGTAATGGTAACGCATTAACAATACCGCCTGCGGTTTCTAGTGCTTCCTGTTCCGCAGAATAAACAATATTAATACCGTAGGCTGAACCGTCACCTAACTGCTGTTCAATCATGTAGCCTAGCCAAGCATGATTGATCACAATCCGCTCTACGCCCTTTTTAGCGAGCGCTTTAATATGATATTCAATCAGGGGACATCCGTTAACCTTTAATAAAGGTTTAGGACATGATGCGGTGAGTGGCATCATGCGTTGACCACGCCCTGCGGCAAGGATCATCGCCTGTTTAATCATCTCGTGTCTCCACTTTGGCTATGACCGCGGGTAACACGTCACTTTCAACAAACTCAGCAAACGCTGACAGCTCTGGGTATTGGCCAGCAATATCAATAATATATTGTAAGGTGTTGGGTATATCATCCAAATAACCCGTCTTGCCATCGCGCAACGCCAAGCGAGAAAATATGCCGGCAGCTTTGACGTGACGCTGAATACCGGTCAAATCAAACCACTGCTTGAATACTGGCCAAGGGTATTGACTGTAATACTGTTGATGCCATTGCTTTAACACTGCTAGTACTTGTTGTGCAGGCCATCTGACATAACAATCCCGTAATAACGACACCGCATCATAGGTGATGGGACCAATCACAGAATCTTGAAAGTCGATAATAAAAGGTTGATGCTTATCATCCAGCATAATATTACGTGAATGATAATCACGATGCACTGAAACCTGTGGTTGTTGATGAAAATTATCCGTCAATTGTGAGAATGCAGTGCTGATCATTTGCTCTTGTTGCGGTGTAATGTCCAATGCTAAATATTGCGTCAGTAACCAATCAGTGAACAATGCATATTCACGTGCTAACAGCTGATTATCAAATGCAGGTAGAATATAACCTTCAACCTCTGCCACCCCTTGAAGAGCAATTAATGTTTGCAAACATTTGCCGTAATACGCGCTCATGTTTTCAGCTGTAATCACATCACTCAATAAACAATCACCACCGTCAGTGACACACATAAAACCGCGCTCCAAGTCACTCGCATAAACAATTGGAGCATTAACGCCCGCAGCTTGATAGGCCTTTGCAATAGCAATGAAAGCAGTATTATTCTCCGTCTCTGTTGGTGCATCAACGGCAATCATTTGCTCACCGTCAAGGGCATTAAAGCGGAAGTAGTTGCGAAAACCCGCGTCGCTTGAAATGGCTTCAAAGGAATCTGCCACCATTAGTCGCAAGTCTAATAACCAATGCTCTAATTGTGCGGAGCGTTTCATTCTTGTAAAATTCTCTAAAAGGTTGGATTCTATCACTATATCGAATAGAATATAGATTGAGAACAGTTAATTCCAACGGGTCTTAGCCACTATTGGGAAACAATGTATTTTACAGCTTTCATAGCGATAATCATAAAATACCGTTAAAACATAAAATAAAATCTGTAAATAGGGACTAAATTTGACGATTAAATTGACTCACTGTATGAGAAACAACCAATTGTCATTGGCTCTTATTACGTCATTATTAGTTTCCTACTCTGCATCAGCAAATGAATGCCCTACCCCTATTTTATCTGATGTAAAATCAAATTACGCTTCCACAGATGGTATTGAAGTATGGTCAGAAAAAGCAAAGATATCGCAAGATCAGTTCGCTGAATTTTCTGGAAATGTTGAAATACTAGGCAGTGAAAGTAAGTTATCCGCAAACGTTGCATTTCTAGATAGATTAACTCGTACCATTGCCGCCAGTAAAGACATTGTGTATCAAAGTTCTGATATTCGCGTGCTAGGTGAAAAAGCCTCCATTGACGTCGCCTCAGGACAATTATCGTTTACCGATACCGCATTTGAAATGCTTGGTTTCAACGGCAGAGGAACCGCTGATAGTATAAAACTCGATGAAACTAACGGGGTGTTGCTAGAGGGTCTGTCATTTTCAAGTTGTCCAGATCAGCAAAAAGATTGGGAACTCCGTGCAGATGCCTTTCAAATAAAACCAGGCGACACCATGGCCACTACTCGCGGCACCCGGTTTTATGTGGCTGATGTGCCAGTGTTTTATTTCCCGTATTTCAGTTTCCCTGCCACAAGTTTGCGTCAAAGCGGCCTTCTATTCCCCAAAATAACTAACCGAGAGCGTACAGGATTTAGCTACGAACAGCCGTATTATTTCAATATTGCACCACAAATAGATGCCACCGTGTCACCTCGTTTAATGGCAACTGCTGGATTACAGATGAAATCTGAACTGCGCTATCTTACCGCAGTACACGACGGACAAGTGACACTAGAATACCTTGATGACAACAACCTCAGTGGCGCCGATAGTAACCGTTATTTTTCACGGCTACTACACAAAGCAAAACTAAGTGAGTATTGGACGTTAACGGCAGACATCAACCATATCAGTGATAGTAATTACATTACAGATTTAGGCTCTGAAATATACAGCCGAACTGATACCCATTTACCACAGCGAATGAATGTTAACTATGTTACTGATGATATGTTCCTTGATATCTCTGTCAGTGACTTCGCCGTGTTAGGTGATCATCAAGACAGCTATCGCACGCAACCGGAGTTAGTATTTGACTATAATGCCATCGACGGAAAATATTTGGCCCTTAATATTCACTCCGAAGTTGCCCACTTTACCAGTTCTGACGAACGCTTACCGACGGCGACTCGGGCACATATTGAACCAACATTAATCTTTCCTTACCGCAAACCCTGGGGCGAAATACTAGCAGAAACCACACTATTCCATACGGAATATCAACAACAAAACATTGAAAATACAGAGCTTGAAAAACGCGTGTCTCGTTCATTGTGGCAAGGACGATTATATGCGCAACTAAATTTTGAACGCGATGTGTCCTTGTTTGGAAACTCGGTGACACAAACACTTGAGCCCAAAATACAATATCTCTACACCCAACACACCAGTCAGCAGAACATTGGGATCTACGATTCAACCGCAATGTTAAATGATTTCAATGGCTTGTTTCGTGGACGGGAATTCACGGGTTTGGATCGCATCAACCACAATGACCAATTTACCCTAGGTGTTACCTCAAGACTGACAGGGGATAACGATGAGGAAATCATGCAATTGAGCTTAGGTCAGATATTTAATCTAAATCAATATTCCATTGACGACGTCAACGCACACAAAGAAGATGATGACAAGTCATCATTAGCCGCCGAATTACGTTGGAATGTCAGTGAACGTTGGACCCTACAATCACAACTACAGCTATCCAACAAAAACAGTACAATAGAAAAGAATAACATCACCTTAGATTATCGCGTTGGTGATGGTAAGTTGCTGCAATTGAGCCACCGATTTGTAGAACAGTTATCCCAAGAAAAAATACAACAGACGGGGGCAGTCATCGCATGGCCATTAGCTAAAAATTGGCACGGTGTGATGAGATTGTATTACGATGCTTCACAGAAACGCATGATAGAGAGCTATTATGGTCTTCAATATCAATCTTGTTGTTGGACAGTACAAATCAATGGTGGCAGAAGTTTAACTAACCGCTTTAACGAAAACACCAACATTGACAGTGGTGAATTCGATACCACCTTCAGCGTTAACTTTATCTTTAAAGGACTGGGTAATGAATCTAATTACATGGACTTATTAAGAGGCGGTCTATTTGGTTATCACCGCCCATACTCACTTAATTAAACTATTTGATGGAGCCAAATAGCGCTAAAATCGTTTGCGGTAATTGGTTCAATAATGTTTGAACTGTATGGCTATATTCCACTCTATAGCTCGATTTGCAACTAATAATCAAAGATACACAATCCCTTTAAAACTGTTACAATAGCAACCATATTCAGAGTATTTCTGAGCATTTTAACGCTGTTGTTTACACTAAAAGAAAGAACTAAATAATGAAACCAATTCACTTTTTATACCTTACCCTGTTACTTGTTGCTGGCTTGAGCAAAGCAACGAATGAGCCGTTGGATCGGATTGCCGTTATTGTTGACCAAGGCGTGGTGCTTGAAAGTGAGATTACCGCGTTAACCAATCGGGTTAAAGCCGGCGCTATCGCTAAAGGGCAACAACTACCGTCAGACCGAGCATTGCGTACCCAAGCCACAGAAAAACTGATTGTGACACAACTTCAATTGCAACGTGCTGAGCGTATGGGGATTCAAATCAGTGATATTCAATTAGATCAAACCATCGCTAATATGGCAAAATCAGACGGTACCAGCTTTGAGCAACTGCGTGCCAACATAGAAGCCAGCGGTGAAGATTTTCAACAATATCGCGAAGATGTAAAAACCGAGCTATTAACAACAGAAGTAACTCGTGCAAACGTTAGACGTCGTGTTTTCGTCAGCCCTCAAGAGATTGATATGGTATTGAAACTGATGGAGCAGCAAGGAAATACTCAAACCGAATTCAGAGTCGGGCATATACTTGTAGGATTTCCACCCAAACCAACAGAAGACGATATTCAAGAGGCCAAAACAAACGCTGACAAAGTATTAAAACTTCTTAACGACGGGTCAAATTTTGAGAAAGTAGCGATTGGCTCCTCATCAGGTTCAGAAGCCTTAGATGGCGGAGACATGGGTTGGTTAAACATCAATGCTATGCCAACACTATTTGCAGAAGCGATTCAAAGCCGTAAAAAAGGTGACCTTATCGGCCCCATTAGAAGTGGTGCCGGATTTCACATTCTGAAGTTGGCAGATATCAGGGGACAAGAAGTCGTCGAAGTGCAAGAGCTCAATGCCAGACACATACTATTACAAGCCTCCATCATACAGAGCGAACAGCGAACCAAAGAAATACTACAACAATATAGAGCTGATATTTTGAGTGGTGAGGCGGAATTCTCTGAATTAGCTAAGGCCCACTCTGAAGACCCAGGTACCGCATTACAGGGCGGTGAACTTGGCTGGGCAGATCCTGAAAAATACGACCCAGCATTTAAAGATACTTTAAAAATACTTGCCGTCGATGAAATCAGCGAGCCATTCCGTTCTAGCTTTGGTTGGCACATTGCACAATTACTAGGTAAAAGAACCCAAGATATAAGTTCAAAAGTACAACGCAATAAAGCCTATCAGCTATTATTTAATCGTAAGTTTGGTGAAGAAGCAGACGTTTGGCTACGTGAGCTTAGAGAATCTGCTTACGTTGAAGTCGTTAGTGAATAACTAAGAGCCTTAATATGACAACACGAATTGCGATAACCCCCGGCGAACCTGCCGGTATTGGGCCTGATATCACCTTAGCTGTTGCACAACAGCAATGGGACGCTCAGCTCGTCATATTTGCCGACAGAAACATGATGGAAGCACGAGCAAAAGCATTGGCATTACCAATAAAACTACACACATTTGACCCCAACGTCAGAGCCGTTCAAGCAGCAGGTGAACTGTTTATCGTAGACATTAACAGTCAAAATCCAGTGATGCCAGGTGAGCTCGATGCGGATAATGGTCAATATGTAGTAGAAACATTAAGGCAAGCGTGTGATGGCAATATCAACGGTGTTTTTGATGCTGTGGTGACGGGGCCTGTACACAAGGGGATTATCAACCGCTCAGGGGTATCTTTCAGCGGTCACACTGAGTTTTTTGCCCATCAATCCAATACCCCAGATGTGGTCATGATGCTAGCAACGGAAGGATTGCGAGTTGCGCTGGCGACTACTCATATTCCGTTAGCTTTCGTGTCAAAGGCAATCACCCACGACCGACTAACAAACGTTATCACCATACTGAATCACGATTTGAAGACAAAATTTGGAATCGCCGAGCCACACATATATGTCTGCGGACTAAACCCTCATGCCGGTGAGGATGGACATCTGGGCACCGAAGAAATAGATATCATTATTCCAAGTTTAAACAGTCTGCGAGAAACGGGCATCAAACTGACAGGCCCGCTGCCCGCAGACACCATTTTTCACGATAAATATTTGCAACAAGCAGACGCAGTATTAGCCATGTACCACGATCAGGGATTGCCAGTTTTGAAATACAAAGGTTTTGGCAATTCAGTCAATATTACCCTTGGGCTACCATTCATCCGGACCTCGGTTGACCACGGTACAGCCGTTGATTTGGCTGCAACTGGCAAGGCAGATCCAGGCAGTTTCATCACTGCACTCGGCTACGCAATTACATTAGCAAATACCCGTCAGGACACTACACAATGAGCAAGCAACACCTGGGCCACACTGCACGAAAACGCTTTGGACAAAACTTTCTACACGACGATTATGTTATTGGACAAATTGTCGATGCCATTGGCCCGCAAAACGACCAGCGACTGGTAGAAATTGGGCCTGGATTAGGGGCGCTAACTGAGCCTATGTGTGAGCAAGTAGAGCATTTAACCGTGGTGGAACTTGACCGAGATTTAGCCGCCCGTTTGCGAAGCCACCCATTTATGTCAAGCAAACTTACTGTCATTGAACAAGACGCACTAAAGTACGACTTTTCAGAATTGGTATCAGACCAGTTACCCCTGCGAGTTTTTGGTAACCTACCCTACAATATTTCGACACCGTTAATGTTTCACTTGTTTAGCTTTGCTGGTCAGGTACAAGATATGCACTTCATGCTACAAAAGGAAGTGGTTAATCGCCTAGCCGCGGGTCCCAATCATAAAAACTATGGCCGTCTTTCAGTCATGGCGCAATATCACTGCCAAGTAATACCGGTACTGAACGTGCCACCAGAGGCCTTTAATCCACCACCCAAAGTAGATTCAGCGGTAGTAAAACTTATCCCACATAAGATAAAACCGGTAACCGTTAAGCGCGAGGATGACTTACACAAAGTCTGTGCCGCCGCATTTAACCAGCGCCGTAAAACCCTGCGTAATAGCCTTAAGGAATTTATCTCTGAGGAGCAATTACAAACGTTGGGTATCAAACCAACATTGCGTGCTGAAAATCTATCGTTGCAAGAGTTTGCTTTGATTGCAAACTCACTGACGGACGAATAAGCAGGGAAATAATATGATACAGAAAGCCGCCAGTGTCAGTGTTTCGGTCAAAACTGAGCACTTAAAACACCATTCACAGGCAAAGGACAATAAGTTTGCCTTTGCTTATCATATTACCATCACCAACAATCACGAACAGCAGTTACAATTGATGTCTCGTCATTGGGTGATAACAGACGGCAATGGTAAAGTCACAGAAGTCGAAGGTGACGGTGTGGTTGGTGAGCAGCCACTCATAGAGCCAAGACAATCATACCATTATTCCAGTGGTGCACTGTTAGATACACCAGTGGGTACTATGCAAGGTCACTATGATATGGAAAACCTTGATGGTGATACGATCAAGGCGTCGATACCCTTGTTTACGCTGGCAAAACCAAACAGTATTAATTAATGGCAACCTACATTATTGGTGACATACATGCGGGCTATGAAGGCCTAATGAAATTACTCAATAAGGTCTCGTTTTGTCGTAAAGAGGATACTTTAGTGGCAGTCGGCGATCTTATAGGTAGAGGCCCCGATGCTGAAAGAACCTTGGCGTTTCTATGCGATCTTGGTGACCAATTTACAACCGTATTAGGTAATCATGACTTACATTTTCTCGCGGTCAGTCAAGGCTTAAAGAAGGCAAAAAGCGATGACGGTTTTGAACAGGTATTGCAATCAAAGGATTGTCAACGTTACATACAGTGGCTACGTTCTAAACCGCTCGCATACCAATTAGATGACAATACCTTAATCTGCCACGCTGGCCTTTATCCCCAGTGGACCTTTAAAAAAGCACTTCGCTACAGTAGACGCATCAGCGAAAAGTTACAGTCAGAGCACTGGTGTAAGCTATTGAATGATATGTATAAGCCAACAACTAATCATTGGAGCAGTGACCTTAAGGGGGTAGACAAGGATAATTTTATTATCAACGCCTTTACTCGCATGCGCTTCTTAACAGTTGACGGACAACTTGACTTAGACGCTAAAAGTAATCCAAAAGATACATCAAATTGTTTACTGCCTTGGTTTTCTTACGCCTCTCCAAGCCACAAAAAGGATCAAAAAATAATTTTTGGTCATTGGGCAGCATTGAATGGCGCAACCCACAACCCACAATACATTGGGCTTGATACGGGTTACATTTGGGGTAACAAATTGACACTGTTAAGGGTTGAGGACGATAAAATTTTCGAACAAAAAAATAAAGAAAATTAAATAATTACCGATAATCATAGTATGCATTTGTTGGATATATTGTTAATCTTATGCAATGACGGATATTACATCCACCTAACCGTTAGCTGTTACTGCTAGGAAAAGTTATGAACATAAAAGTGTCTACGCGAGTTTTCTCCGGTTTTGCAATAATCATTGCCATCATATTAATAAATAGTATTTTCACTTGGCGTAACCTTAGCACTATAGACAGCGGCAACACAGAGACCAATACGGTTGCACTGCCAACTCTCGCTCACAGTAACGCATTAAAACATTCGTTTATAGATATGAGTATAACTATTCTAGAGGCCTTTCACAGTAATTCAACTAGCGATATCGAACAAAAGGCAGAAATACTCAAAACACAAAACGACATGTTTAGTAACGAACTTCTATCATTAGAAACAATAGCTAATAAGCAACCGGCCTTGCAGCCTCAAGTACAAAAAGTAGCGTCCGACTTCAAACGTTTTAGCCAACAGTCAAAGAATCTTATTCAACAACTACTCAACAGAACAAGTGGTGAGAGTAACACCGCTGACGTGTTATTTGAGATTGAAGATAATATTGATACTCTAGCTAGCTACGTGTTAGACATTTCTGATTTTGACGATGTGACAACAAATCCAGATGTTAAGCGCCTTGAAAGCACGGGTATTGACGCTGAAGATGCAGTTATCACCCTATACTCAAGAGCTGAAGAATATGCAAAAACAGAATCTTTGTTGCGAGCAAATACCATGGCCAGTGAGTTAGATATTTTCCGCAAAAATGCCAATAACGCGATTATCGCACTTACTAAAATTAACGATATCCTGCCAGAAGGCCATGAAAGTAAAGATGTGGTAGAACAAATAGAGCTCATCATGGAGGACATCAATAGGTTACTTGAAGGTCCAAATAGTCTTATAAGCAATCACCAGACATACCTAAACAGCAAAAATAACGCAATCAGCGCATTAAACCTAGCGAATGAGGTTGCTGACACCAGTAAAGTCACCCTTGATAAATTGTTAAAGCAGGCAGAGCTACGTGCTGGTGAAATTACCTCTACCGTCACTCGCTCGGTAGATGATGGGCAAATGTCTAATATTGCCATTGTTATTATTTCAACCCTCATTGCCAGTGTCGTAGCGATGTTTAGTGCCCGTGCCATAAGCCGTCCACTGAATGAAGTTAACAACATACTTCAAGTTGTTTCCTCTGGAGATTTAACACAACGTTTAGCTGAAAATTCATCTAACGAATTTGGTGTCTTAGCGAGAAACTGTAATCACCTGATAGATAACCTAACCGCCTTGATATCGTCAATCGCATCGCGCTCAGAGCAATTAGCCACTGCGTCTGAGCAAACGTCAACAATTACAGAACAAACTACCATGGCTATTGCTGACCAAAAATCACAAATAGCACAGATTGCGACCGCTACTACAGAGTTGAGTAGTACCTCAGAACAAATGTTTCATAACGCAGCACAAAGCGTGACGCAAATAGAGAGCACCAATAGCGAATCTGGCCGAGTTCGCGACATTTCATTAGAAAACAAAACCACCATACTGTCACTAGCTAAAGAAGTTGAACAAGCGTCAGACGTAATCAACAAACTACACAAAGACAGTAATGATATTGGCGGTATTCTTGATGTTATACGTGGTATTGCAGAACAAACTAACCTGCTTGCGCTAAACGCCGCCATTGAAGCCGCTAGAGCCGGTGAACAGGGTCGAGGCTTTGCCGTGGTAGCCGATGAAGTCAGAACACTGGCTAGCCGGACACAAGAATCAACCCAAGAAATTCAGAATATGATTGAATTGCTACAAAGCGGCGCGCAACGCGCAGTACAGGTGATGGAACAAGGGCAAGAACAAACCCGCATATGTGTTTCACAGTCTGAAAAAGCCGTTGAAGCTCTAGATACCATTAGTCGCTCTGTGGCTGCGGCCAGTGATGGTAGTAAGCAAATTGAAGAATCCGCCAAAGAGCAGAATACCGTATCACAACAAGTGAGTAACAAGTTAGAAAGTATCGTCGCTATTGCAGAGCAAACCTCTGTGGGCGCTGAACAAACCTCTGAATCCAGTTTAGCCGTGTCAAAATTGGCTGATGAGCTCAAAGCGTCTATTGCTCAATTTAAAGTCTAACTAGCAAGCCATCCGTTAGCCGCCAATCAATACATAAAACATTGATTGGCGGCTACTCTCATCTATTTCCCGTAAAGACACGTAACACAGTAGATGTGACTCTGGTAGCCGTTAACGGTTACACGGGTTACCGTCGTCATTATCATCGTTAGTAAGGATAAATTGCATTGTGACTAAAGTTAAATTACACCCTCTTACCCCTGAAGAGCAGCACATACTGCTTAACAAGGGTACTGAATATCCGTTTACGGGTAAGTATAATGATCACAAAGCTCAGGGTGTTTATGCCTGTAAACATTGTCATTCACCGTTGTATTTGTCCGAACACAAATTTCCTTCCCAGTGTGGCTGGCCGAGTTTTGACGACGAAATACCGGGTGCTGTAAAGCGTGAACTAGACGCTGATGGTAGACGGGTGGAAATTCTATGTAAAGCCTGTGATGGTCACTTGGGCCATGTTTTTGAAGGTGAATACCTGACAGCCAAAAATAGCCGCCATTGCGTCAATAGCCTGTCACTCATTTTTATTGCCAAAGAGTCAGAGTAACAGTTTCTCATTGAGCTAGTCCAATGTGTTTAAGCATTCCGTCATGTCATCAAGCCTGCCTGCTACTACGTGGATAATATCGCCTTCTTTCTGAACCACGCCAGTCACCTTGAGTAGTTTGGCAGACAAATAAGCGGATTTCTGTGCTCGTGCTGTACCTTGCCAGATGACCACATTAATATTTCCCGTGTCATCTTCCAATGTATAAAAACTAACACCTGCCGCAGTACCTGGTGATTGCCGTCCCGTCACCACGCCAATCACTGTTACCAAAGACTTATCAGATTTTCTTGATAATTCATTACAACGAGTGAAAGACGATATTATCCCCTGCTGTTGTAACAATGTGATGGGGTGACTATTCAAACTTAAGCCAGTACTGGCATAATCTTCCAGCATATTACTACCCGTGGTAGGCACCATTGTGTGTGATTTTTCAGTATTTACTTGGCTTTGTAGTAACGGTAAGTCACTGTCATCATCCATTAATTGCCAGCGGGCATCATAGCGATTTTTGCTAAACGCCGACAACGCATTGGCACTGGCAAGTTTGTCTAAGGTAGCGCGGCTTATCCCTAAGGCTTGTAGCTTATTCAGTGAAATTAATGGCTGATTTTTTCGTGCCTGTATTAGTTGTTCAATGTCACGTCGGTTAATCCCTTTAATCAGACTAAATCCTAATCTAATGGTTAGCTGTTGCTGATGGGGGATCAGCACATGCTTATAATCAGAATGCTTAGCACAAATTGGCAATACCACCACACCGTGACGTTTTGCATCTTGTATTAATTGTGATGGTGAGTAGAAACCCATGGGCTGACTATTGAGTAATTCACAATAAAATATCGCGGGATAATAATGTTTTAACCAACAAGAGACATAACTTATCACTGCGAAAGAAGCGGCGTGACTTTCAGGGAAGCCGTAATCACCAAAGCCACGGATTTGGGCAAACAATCGTGCGGCAAAGTCTTTACTATAGCCCCGTTCAGTCATACCTCTGATTAACTTATCCTCAAACTTAGCCAACTGATCGTGCTTTTTCCAAGCTGCCATGGCACGGCGTAATTGGTCAGCCTCGCCCCCTGTAAAACCGGCTGCCACCATCGCCAGTTTAATCACTTGCTCCTGAAAAATAGGCACGCCTAAGGTACGTGACAATACACTTTTTACTTCATCAGATGGGTAAGCTACCGCTTCTTTACCCTCTCTGCGCAACAAATAAGGATGCACCATATCACCTTGAATGGGTCCTGGCCGTACGATAGCAATCTGTATCACCAAGTCATAATACGTTCGTGGCTTTAGACGCGGTAACATGCCCATTTGGGCGCGAGATTCTATTTGAAAAGTACCTATAGTGTCAGCCTGCTGGATCATATGATATACCGCAGGATCATCCCCCCTTGCCGTAATATCGGCAATACTTAACTGCTGCTTATAATGGGTACCAATGCTGTCAAAACAACGTCGCAGCATAGTCAACATACCTAAAGCTAATACGTCAACCTTAAGTAAACCAAGACTTTCTAAATCATCTTTGTCCCACTGGATAACTGAGCGCTCTGGCATTGATGCATTTTCCACAGGCACTAGTTCATACAAGGGCCCAGAAGAAATAATAAAGCCGCCCGTATGTTGAGAGAGGTGGCGAGGAAAGCCGATGATTTCATTGACCAAAGACAAAAAATGACGAGTTTTCTCCGCCCCCGTATCAAGGCCAAGCTGGCATAGCTGAGCTTGCCAATCTAATCCCTTGTCTCGCCGGTTTAAGTTTGCCACATAATAATCCAGTTGTTGTTTATCAATACCCAAGGCTTTACCCACATCACGTAATGCACTTTTGAGACGATAGGTAATCACAGTAGCTGCCAATGCAGCCCGCTGATGGCCATATTTTTGATAAATGTATTGGATCACCTCTTCACGGCGCTGATGCTCAAAGTCCACATCAATATCCGGTGGTTGGTCCCGCTCTTTACTAATAAAACGTTCAAACAACACAGCAATTTGTCGAGGATCAACGGCAGTAATAAACAGACAATAACAAACCACGGAATTTGC
Organism: Alteromonadaceae bacterium; assembly: GCA_042091475.1. Lineage (GTDB taxonomy): Bacteria > Pseudomonadota > Gammaproteobacteria > Enterobacterales > Alteromonadaceae > CAXRGH01. Next base: position 21,254 of record JBELHI010000013.1, on the reverse strand, counting down.
CGCAGATCCCCGCCCTTGATACAAAATACCGCGAGATTTTGCAAAGCAGACAATATCGTGGATGGTTAAAAAGAACGCCGCATAATTCATCTCATCAATTAAACGTAACTCCTTATCAATAGTCGCTTGAACGTCCTGACTAACACCTTCAGGAAAACGTTGCCTTATCCCCTCCTCAACTAACTGTCGCAGATAGCTCATGGGGGTATGTGTGGAGGGCACCAACTCCTTTGGATAGGTATAACTCAAACTATCTAAGGAAAATTGACACAGCTGAGCAATCACCTGAGTTTCTAGTAGCATGTCTTCAGAGAATAAACGCGATAACTTGTCACGACTACGCAACGCTCGCTCATGGTTAGGTAATAACGAAAAGCCACAACTATCTACAGTTTTACCTTCTCTGATAGCCGTTAACACATGGTGTAAAGGTAGCCGCTCGGCACTGTGCATCAGTGCGCCACCACAGGCCACCGTAGCTAATTCATACTGCGTTGATAGTGTTTTACAGTGGGCATGGTAAATATGTTCTCCAGATTGTAAATAGCGCTGCCAGCCCAACCACAAACGGCCAGAGAAATGCTGCTTCAACCACGTTGACCAGTGATTGTCTTGTTGTGGATTGCCTGACGGTAACCAAATACACAGGCAATGTTTACTGGACATCAAATCCCACTCTGAGAGTACATACTTACCTTTATCAGCACGCCGACGGGCATTGGTAATAATCCGGCATAGTTCGGTATAACCGGTACTGTCTGGAGACAGCAGAATGACAGACAGTCCCTGATCAGATAAATTGAATAGTGAGCCAACAATTAACCTCAAGGATAAATTGTGTTGCTTAATATGATGGTGAGCCCTTACTACGCCGGCAACACTGCACTCATCAGTTAGCGCTAAACTGTGATAGCCTAAAAATGCCGCTTGTTGAACCAACTCTTCCGGTTGAGAAGCGGCTTGTAAAAACGAAAAGGTAGATTGACAGTACAATTCACTATAAAGCATAAATTACCGCCACTAACTGAACCAACCGTGTAAATACCACTGTTGTTGATTATCCCTAAACACCCAAAGCCACTGACCTTGAGCATTTTTAGCGACAAAGTAGTCACGACAAACTCCCTGCCCATCCCACCAGCCACTGACAATGCGCTCAGGGCCATGTTTTAATGACACGGTAGAAGTGAGTGGTTGAGGTGATGGTAATAATAAGCTAGGTCGTTCTGTTGCCGTTGTTGGTACATTATCTATATCAGGGTTACTTAGGCCGGTGATATGAACAGTACTCCGCTCCGGTCGATAATCTTCACATAACTGCAAACCATGAATATTATCTTGGCCTATCTTTGCTGCTAATAGAGATACCAGTGCCAGTGGATCAGACACATTTTGCTGCGACAATAAATCCGTCCTTAATCTATCAGACTGTGCTCCCATCCGATTGACCGTTAAGGTAATTTCACTGACTGGCGCGGCTAACACAATATCGGCTAATTTTAACTGACACAATGTCTGCCATTGCAAGCTGTCAGCCTCTCCTTGCAAAGCATCAATATTAAGCAAAACATTATCTGCGTCGCGTAAATGCAAGACAATAGTCAGGCTATAAGCAACCTCACAGCAACAACGAAGGTAAGCTTCCAAGTCATCAAGTAAAGGAGCAAGTGGCCGCTGTAATAAAGCCACTTGCTCAATATCAAACAACAATATGACATGCCGAGTAAACTTTTGTTTAGGGTGATAGAAGCTGTATGGGTATTTCAATTCACCAGTAACCCGACCAATATAAGTAATTAACTCAATATCAAATCTTTTAGCTAATGCTGATAAGGGTTGAGCAATCAGATCACCTAAGGTCTTTATACCGCTGCGCTGTAATTTCTGAATAGATGATTGGGGTAAATCACAGGCGGCTAATGGCGATTTTTTTATCCGTTTAAATAACTGAGATTTATCATCTGACACACAATTTAGCTGTTGTCGTGCTAACAACTTAGCTGCAAGTCCAGAATATGCAAATGAAAAGTTATACCTGACACCCCGAGTTTGTAAGTGCTCACACAAAGCTTGCCAGTATGACGACAAACCGCCGTATAACGCCAGCATGGGCGTGACCCTTAATAACAAACCATCTGGCTTAAATAAACAAATGTCAGATGTAACTACATACAGCCAATCCGCCAACTGTTGTAATTGCGCAGTTTCAGCATCAATATCATAAGGGTATACCGCCAAATCCTTGCACATTAATGCCGCACTACCTAGGCGCATGTTCGTGCTGATACCGCGATGTTGGGCCACATCATTTAATTGCACAACACAATTATCTGTAGGGTTAATCACCACTTTAGGGACTTTCTCATTCCCCTTTGACTCAATATCAGAGTTGTTACACTGACTATCCAGTAATAAATGGGGGAAGTGTAAATACAACCACAACATACTCAGCCTGCGCTTGTCCGTTGTCGTTGAAAGGGGATCACATTAGTTACAACAAGGTTTTCAGTTTGCAACCCCCATTGGATACGCATGTCAACGTCAGCCATTTTCCCAGGCCAGCCTCTGCGCTGACGTTGAATGGTAACATTGACACCATTCGGTGTGCTTGCAACCCCCATCCGCAAAGGTAATGGTAAGGCTAGCTTTTGTGTATTCGGCGAATGTAAAAAAACCTGTAAGGTACCACTTTGTTGAGCGGCATAGTGTAGGCGCTTACCCTGGTGCAATTGCAGTGATGAAGACCACAACAACACGCTAGCACAGGCACCGCTGCGTAAGCACTGTTCAGTACACCATAAGGCATCCTCATCACCGGATGGTGTCAACAACAAACACAAAGAAGGAGAGATCCCATAAGCAGATAACATATTGGCATTCACCATTGCCGGTGGTGCAATAAAGACCAACAATTTGCCTGATGTGACTAATGACTTGAGGTAAGGTAACAGCAAACGAAGCTCACCAGAGCCTGTCATTGCTTCAACTTCAATCATGCCTTTGTCAGGAAACCCTTCGGCCAACGCTTGATCAAGCTCAGCATAACCTTGCAAGGTTTTATAACTCGGTTGTTGAGATACCTCGGAACATGACCACAACAAACGTTTGTGTTGTAACAATTCAATTAATGTAGACATATATAAAAACAACAAAAAACAACTGTACATGCATACAGTATACTCAACTACAAAGTATCTGCAAGGTGTAAAAAAAATTCACGGGAAATGAAGATGTTAAACATAAAACTTTGTTACTACTGCAATGATATTGACACAATGACTACATAAAATGCGCGCGATAAGTATTTATCGACAATTTAGACTTTTATTTTTTGTTATAACACTAAAATAGGAACACACATGTTAAACAACTCTCGTTTGAGCAAAGTTGCAATCGCTGTTGCCATGACCATTGGTCTTTCAACTGCAGCCGTAGCACAAGAAACATCATCAAGTATTCAAGGTGTCATCAAAGGCCCTCAAGGTGCTGCAGCCGCTGGTACAGTGGTGACTATTGTTCACCAGCCTTCAGGTACCAAACGCACAGTAACGGTTGGTAATAACGGTCGATTCAATGCCAAAGGCCTACGAGTGGGTGGCCCTTACCTAATTACTGCAGATTCTGATAGTTTTGAAGATGCACAAGCTAATAACGTATTTCTTTCACTGGGTGAATCATACAAACAAGACTTCACTTTAGCAGTTGAATCAGATGTAGAGCGTGTTGCCGTCACAGGCCGCTCTGTCAGCGCCCTTGCTATGGGAAGTTCTAGCCCTTCAGCTTTCTTCAATCTAGACGATCTAGAAACCGTACCTTCAATCAACCGCGATCTAAGAGATGTTATCCGTCTTGACCCTCGAATCAGTGTTCAAGGTAACAGAATTCAATGTGCCGGTGGTAACAACCGTTTCAACAGTCTAACCGTTGATGGCGTTCGCATGAACGACAACTTTGGACTTAACTCAAGTGGCTACCCTACTGAGCGTATGCCGTTCTCTTTCAGTGCGATTGACCAAGTAGCCGTGGAATTAGCACCGTTTGATGTACAATACGGTAACTTTACTGCGTGTAACGTCAATGCCGTAACTAAGTCAGGTAGCAACGAATTACAAGGCGATTTCTTCTACGACTACACCTCAGATTCAATGAAAGGTGACTCAATTGATGGTGAAGGCCAACAAGAAAACGGCAACTACAAAGAAACCCGTTTTGGTATTAATCTTGGCGGTGCAATCTTAGAAGACGAATTATTCTTCTTCGTTTCTTATGAGTCATTGAGTGGTGCTAACGTATTTGATAATACACCTTACATCAGTAAAGTAAGTGAAGCTGAAATTGCGCAAATCAAGCAAATCATGCAAGACCAGTATAACTACGATGCGGGTAATATTGTACCAAGTGCTAACAATGAAGATGAAAAACTGTTAGTAAAATTAGATTGGAATATCAATGATAACCATCGTGCTTCATTTGTTTACAATTACAATGATGGCTTTAATATATCTCAATCAGATTCAGGCTCTAGACGTCTTTCTTTTGACAATCACTTCTATGAGAGAGGCGCTGAGCTAAATTCATTCGTTACCTCTATCTACTCAAACTGGACTGAGGATTTCTCAACTGAAGTACGCGTTGGGTATTCAGAATTAGATAACCGTCAATTGTCACTTGATAGCGAAAGTGGTTTTGGTGAATTCCAAATCCGAACTGACAGTGGTGTCACTGTTTACCTAGGTCCAGATGACTCACGTCAGGCGAACAAGTTAAAATACGACAACCTTTCTTTAAAGTTGGCGGGTACTTACTACATGGACGATCACGAACTAACTTTTGGTTATGAACGTGAAACTTTAGATGTATTTAACTTATTCTTACAACACAACCAAGGCGAGTTCCGTTTCAGCAGTATTGAAGACTTAGCCAATGGTTTAGCCGACCGCGTATACTACGGTAACACAGTAAGTCACGACCCAAATGCCGCTGCTGGTGAATTTGTCTATGACCTTAACACCGTATATGCACAAGACACGTTTGAGCTGTACGACTACAACCTAACCATAACGGCTGGTTTACGCTATGACTGGTACACCAGTGACGACGTACCTGCCAATAACCCTGACTTTAACAACAGATACGGTTTCTCAAACCAACAGAACCTTGACGGTGTTGACTTACTACAACCTCGTTTGGGCTTGAATTGGGCAGTCAGTGACCAATTAGAAATTCGTGGTGGTATTGGTCTGTACTCTGGCGGTAACCCAAATGTTTGGGTGTCTAACAACTACTCTAACGACGGTGTATTGAATATCCAAGCCAGTGAGCGTGGCGGTATTCAGCTAACTGGTGATAACGCTGTTGCTATGGCAAACGGTGGTGCACCAGGTTACGAAGTAACACAATCATTGTATGAAACCATTGGTGATACATCTGGCCGACCTGATGACTCCACTAACGTTATGGATCCTAACTTTGAAATTCCTTCAGAGTGGAAATACTCTTTAGGTGCAACATACATCACAGAAAGTGACTTCGTTATATCAGCTGATTTACTTTATAATAAAAAGCAAAACTCAGCCATGATTCACGATTTAGCAATGGGTGTTGAAGCTACTGCTCCGGACGGACGTCTTATTTATGACAATGGTTCTGGTCTTGAGAATCCTCCACATAACCGTGAAAATGACTTTATGTTAACTAACGTTGGCGGTGACTACAGCACCTCTGATGACGGTGAATCAACAACCTTGTCATTGTCTGTCAGTAAAGACTACGACAACGGCTTTAGTTTTGTTGCGGGCTACGCGTTTAACGACGCCACTGATGTGAACCCAATGACAAGTTCTGTGGCGTTCTCAAACTATCAGTACTACGCAAAAGCAGACCAAAACAATCCACAGGTTGCTACATCTAACTATGAAGTACCTCATCGTTTCACCCTAAGCCTAAACTACAGTAACGAGTTTATCTCAGGCTATGAAACAAACTTCTCACTATTTGCTGAAGCTTACCAAAACTCTGGTCTGTCTTATACATTCGACAACAGCTCGAACTTCCTGTTCTCTTACGCGGATGATGCAACGCACTTGCTTTACATCCCTAAAGAGAATGACGAAGGCGTCGTTTATGCCGATAGTTTTGATAAAGCGGCATTTGATGCATGGGTTGCAGAAAAAGGCTTAACACGAGGTGAAATCACTCAACGTAACGGTCAAGATGGACCTTGGTACAGCCATATTGACATTCGTGTTGCTCAAGAGTTGCCAGCGTTCAATCCAGACCACACCGCAAGTGCATTCATCAACCTAGTTAACCTAGGTAACGTATTGAATGACAGCTGGGGTACTTTGAGAAATGCAGATTCTCTAAACGCTCAAGTGGCTATTGACGGCAGCCTTGACGACCAAGGACGCTATGTTTACGAGTCATTCTTAAACAACGACGAAACGTCAGTGAGCAAATCTGGTTCACTATGGGAAGTCCGAGTGGGTGTACAATACCGCTTCTAAGACGGTTGATATTAACTAGCCTCAGGATTTGGGGCTAGCCACTGAGTATTCAATCACTCTGTGGGTATCTATATAACGAAAAAAAGCCAGAGATAATCTCTGGCTTTTTAATTTAAACTTAAACTTAATTACTTTACGTTTTAGGCGACTAAATCATCAGATTAACTGTTGATAATTTGAATTACAGAGAAGTATCGCAAATATCTCGCAACCTTATCCCGAGCAAACTACAAGAAAATAACGAACAGTAATTATTAACTATTCTCAACTATCTATTACTCATAGAGATCTTAGAAATAATATCAAAAATACGACATAAGCTCCTCAGAGCTGAACAATTATCAGTATCTTAGCGTAACTTAGATATAACTTTATTTACCGAGATTAAGCGATGTTAGCAACCATAGAACTTTTCACATTAGCCATCATAGTAGGTGGCATGATCACCTTTCAGTGTTTATTTGCGCCTATGGTATTCATCAAAATAGAGATGGCAGTTGCACGACCCTTTATCCGCGCCTTTTTTCCGTATTATTACCTGTATTTTGGTGCACTGAACTGTGTGTTAGTTGGGGTAACAAGTATCAATCCAGATTACACCACGGTAATCTACGGCATCTGCCTACTAGGATTTGTCATATCACGACAATGGTTAATGTATGCTGCCAATAACGCAACAGATAATGGTCAAAAGACACGTTTTGCCATTTATCATCGCGCAACCGTATTAATCAACACACTACAACTGATTAGTTTCATCTACCTACTATGGCACATAACACAGTAGCCAGTGCCCATTGACTGCTGGCAGTCCAACTCACTGTAATTGAGTAAGCAAAACGCTACCTCACAAATACATTTTTATTTAGACCATTTATTTAAAGACAGCCATAAATTAAATCTATTTGTAATTCCTTTTAATAAAAGACAGCCATAATATAAATCAACAAAGAAACAATGGTTCCAAAGCGTAAAATTTAATAAGTACAGTAATTAGGTAATTAGATTTACTAGAATTCCAGTGTATTAGAACTATCCTCAGCGGGTATTGACCATACATTTGGAGGCACTCGCAAAACACAAGCACACGTTACTCTCAACGTAAGCTGATATTAGGCTGACTTGAGTTTAAAGTTGTAATCTATTGGTAAAAACGTATCTTCACGTTCCAAATAGTTGTTTTGCTTGCCGCATGCTGTGGGACTTCTGGATATTTTGATTATTATTAAATTGCTTCAACACTTGTTCGCCACCTGCCGCACCACTGAATTGTTGTTCAAATCCGGTGGTTAAGGTTATCCAGTTATCGGCATCTAAGCCTAACCTCGTGAGTATTGTTTCTTGGCATTCAATATTGCCTTTATTGCCTTGCCTAATAATCTTACCCGTTATATCAACCAACTTCAGGTAATCAATGACATCAAACGACAGCCCTTTTAATCCATGTTTTTTCGCCTGGTCTGTATTGCTTGTAAACGGCATAAGGAAACAGGGTTGCAGTTTATTCTTCGCCTGTAATGCACGATGAAATACGCTCGTGTGAGATGATGTTTCTGGTGTTTTCGATAACTTAGCTCTCACAGGATTCAAGTCTACATATGCCATACAACTCAACAACGCAGCCTCATCTAATAACGCTTGTGATTTAAATCGTCCCTCCCAAAAACGACCTGTGCAGTCATCCTCCTTGTTAGCTTGTCGGGCTATATATTCATTCAGTGAACGCATGAACCAACTGATGTCACTTAACCTTGACCGAAATACAGCAATTGTATCCTTGACCGTAAACTCTTCAGCTTTTGACAATAACTCTCGGCCGTTAGGCTGACAATATTGTTGCGTCAGCCTCGAGCCTTTATATACTCGATGATAACGCAGAAGCACCTCATCATCACTCCACCCACTGGCTTCAGCAGTATCTACATGCAGCACAACGTGGGTGTGATTACTCATTACAGCATAAGCACAAATATCAATAGCAAAGACCTGAGCTAACAACAGTAAACGGTCTTCTACCCACTGTCTTCTGTGCTCATAACACTTACCAGTATAGTTATCCTGACCACACAGAAAGCCGCGGCGAACGCAGCGCGAGACACAATGATAATAGAGAGTATCTTGTAGGCTGATTTGACTAGCACGATTACGGGGCATAATTACCTCATAGCTTACATGTTTAAACTGACTAAAGTTTAAACAGTCATTTGGTGGTATGGGGTATGAGAGACATTGTCCAAGTATATTATTTTATGGGTGTCTATAAAAATAAAGCAAAAAAAACGGGATCAATAGATCCCGAATTTGTTATCAGCCCACCCTCAAGGGTGGCTTTTTGACAATCAATTTGGAGGTAAAGCTTATTTTTCCTCTTCCCCTGCGTGCTCCCAGATACTGGTGCGGAAACTCACTAAGAATAATACAATGCCAATACCAATACTGAATACCGCGATTTGCTTGTACAAGGCAGGGATTGATTCAATATTATTAGCGTCAAAATTACCCGCTAATAAACCAGCAATAATGTTACCAATGGAATATGTCAGGACAAATAATCCCATCATCTGTCCACTGAAGCGCCTTGGTGATAATTTACTTACTGCGCTCAAGGCAACTGGGCTCAAACACAACTCACCAACAGTGTGCAAGAAGTAGGTAGCAACCAACCAGTACGGGGCGACTTTCAAACCACTTGCAGCGTACTGCGCAGCAAAGAACATGACAATAAAGCCAGACGCCATAATCACTAAACCAATGGCTGTTTTCATACCATAAGAACGGCCAACCATGGTTTTACCAACGCTTATCCACAACGCAGCAAAGAAAGGTGACAATGCAATAATGAACAAGGCGTTTAGAGATGCAAACCAACCCGTAGGAATTTCAAATGTACCAACCAAACGGTCAGTGTAATCACGAGCAAATAAATTTAATGACGAACCCGCTTGCTCAAATCCAGCCCAGAAACAAGCTGAAGCGACACAAATGAGAAACAGCGCACCCAAACGTTTCTTTTCGTGCTGGTTTAGTCCACTCGCAAAATACAAAATGGCATAATAAACCAAGAATGCAAAAGTAAAGAAGATGGCTACATATTCTGCAACTGCAATCGCGTTGAATGTGATGATACCTGTCATCAATGCCGCAGTCATAACAACCACTAAGACTAAGAAAGCGGCAACACCAATGCAGGTGTTTTTACTCGCTTTTGCTGACAATGGCTGAGCTGGTGCTCTACCAATGTCACCTAAATTATCTTGAGTCAAACGATATTGAATTAAGCCTAGTGCCATACCAACGGCAGCAGCACCAAAGCCCCAATGCCACCCCATACTTTCAGATAAGTAACCAGTAACAAAGTAACCGCAGACAGAACCAATGTTGATCCCCATGTAGTAAATGGCATAGCCACTGTCGCGACGCGTGTCTTTTTCAGAATATAACTGACCAACCAAGGCCGTAATATTTGGCTTCAGTAACCCAGTGCCTAAGACAACAAGAATTAAACCGATGTAGAAGGTAGATTCACTAGGAATAGCCAATACAACATGACCAATCATAATCACTATGCCGCCATACCATACCGCTTTCTGTCCGCCCAACAAACGGTCAGACAACCAACCGCCAGGCAAGCCCATGAAGTACACCATACCTGTGTACAATCCATAAATTGCAGTAGCTGTTGCCGCAGTAATTGCTAAACCACCTTCTTGGATGGACGCTGTCATAAACAGTACGAGTAATATACGCATGCCGTAGTAACTCATGCGCTCCCACATTTCGGTAAAGAATAAAGTACTTAATCCTGCAGGATGACCAAAGAAACGTGTGTCCTTTGTATCGGTTGATGTATTTACGTTTTCCATAGATATGCTCAATCTTGTTATCGTTATCAGAGATACACTAAGTTACAAAAATGTAACTTTAACCTACTTTTCTAGTAGTCGCTAGTACTATACCCTTTACGTGAGAGGCCCTAGGCTAATATTCAAACCAATATCTTGATATTCTATGGCGTTAGATTTATGTTAAATGGTAGAATTCGTGTAATTAATCTCACACATATTTTTGTTTCGTAATAAAAAATTCACAATGAGAGCCCCATGACAAAAAATATTAGTCTGACCATGTTGACACTGTTTTTATTCGCCTGTCAGCAAAGCCCCTTATCTCAAGTAGACACGCACGTTACTAGTATTGACGGGGTTACATTTTTAGAGCAAGTAAAAGCTAGACCCGGGGAGACCCAAATCCCCTATCAAAAATACCAACTTGATAATGGCTTGACTGTATTGTTGCACAAAGATACCTCTGATCCTTTGGTACACGTGGATGTTACTTATCATGTTGGTTCTGCTCGAGAAGAAATTGGTAAGTCGGGCTTTGCTCATTTATTTGAACACATGATGTTTCAAGGTTCGGAGAATGTGGCTGACGAGCAACACATTAAGTTGATCACTGAGGCGGGCGGCTCTATGAATGGTACCACCAATTCAGATCGCACTAATTACTTCGAGACGGTTCCAGCCAATCAATTAGAAAAAATGCTGTGGTTAGAATCTGATCGTATGGGGTATTTATTAAAGGCTGTTACTCAAGATAAATTTGAAGTACAGCGTGAAACGGTCAAAAACGAGCGTGGTCAGCGTATAGACAATGTACCCTACGGCAGATTACGTGAGCGTATCGCCGAGGCGCTATTCCCCAGAGAGCATCCTTATTCTTGGCCTGTCATTGGTTACATGGAAGACCTTGATAGAGTCAATGTTAATGATCTAAAAGCATTCTTCATGCGCTGGTACGGTCCTAACAATGCCACCATCACCATTGGCGGTGACTTTAATGAGACCGAAGCACTCACCTTGGTGAAACAATATTTTTCCCCAATTCCAAAAGGCCCTGAAGTCGTCAATGCGGAGCGGCCATTGATCCGTTTAGATAATGACCGTTACATTTCTATGGAAGACAATGTGCATTTACCACTGGTCACACTGACCTACCCTACAGTCTATGTCCGTCATCAGGATGAGGCACCGTTGGATATACTGTCTGATATTCTAGGTGACGGAAAAACCTCAATCTTTTACAAGAATCTTGTTAAAAATAGATTGACCGTTGATGCAGGTGTCAGTCACCCTTGCGCTGAATTGGCCTGTCGTTTCATGATGTACGCGTTGCCACACCCAGCAGCAAGGAAAAGCCTAAAAGACATTGAAAAAGTCATTCGCGACAGCTTGGCCGAATTTGAAGCAAGAGGCGTAACAGACGAAGATTTACAGAAGTCTAAAGCAAAATTTGAGAGCCAGTTTATTTTTGGTTTACAAAGTGTCTCAGGTAAGGTCAGCCAGCTCGCAGCTTATGAAACATTCACCGGCAATCCAAACTATATTACTGAGGATATTGCTCGCTATAACAATGTCACTAAACAAGACGTAATGCGGGTTTACCGCCAATACATTAAGGACACAGGCGCAGTTGTCATGAGTGTTGTGCCCATGGGCAAAGGCGCAATGATTGCAGCGGCTGATAATTACCAACCAGCGCCAAGAAATATCTCGGATACTGAGACACCCACTCAAGCGGTTGCTGATCGCCGTGGAGCCGACACATTTGATCGCAGTACAATACCGCAAGCTGGTGCCAACAAGCCTGTTAGTGTACCCCCCACATGGCAAACAACACTGGATAATGGAATACGTATCCTAGGTACCGTCAGTGAAGAAACACCAACCACCAGTATCTTACTGAAAATCCCTGCTGGCCATTACTACGAGACAGCTTCACACTCGGGTATTGCCAATTTGACCGCACAGATGCTCAATGAGGCAACCACACAGCGCTCAGCAGAAGAAATGAGTAAAGCCCTTGCGATGCTGGGCAGCAGTGTATCTATTAGCTCTGGCACCAAGTACATATCGGTTAATATCAGTACATTATCCAAAAACCTTGATGCGACATTAGCCCTTGCCATTGAAAAGCTTACCCAGCCCGCACTGCAACAGAGCGCGTTTGAGCGGATTAAACAAAACGCCATCCAAGGGGTCATCAATAATAAGAAGAGTGCAAACTATCTTGCGAGGCGGGCATTTAATGGATTACTTTATCAAGGCTCTATTGGTGCGCTGCCCGAGGCCGGTACCGTAGAAACCTTAGGTAATATCACCTTAGATGATGTTAAAAATTACTATCAGCAACAAATTAAACCCATGGGTGCTCAGCTGATCAGTGTATCTGACCTATCTGAAACTCAGTTAAAATCAGCCTTTGCTAAATTGCTACCGTGGCAGGGTAAAGGCCAAGCATTAACTGCGGTGTTTCCAAAACCTGAGATATCGCCTGCAACCATTTACCTAGTAGATAAAAAGAACGCGGCACAATCGGTTATTCGCATTGGTAAACGCAGCTTGGTGCACGATATGAATGGTGAGTACTTTGAAACGGGCTTAATGAATTACAACCTTGGTGGTGCATTTAACTCACGTATCAACATGAATTTACGGGAAGAAAAGGGTTACACCTACGGTGCCAATAGCACGTTTTATGGCAATCAGTATGCGGGGATCTTCCTTGCGACAGCAGAGGTGAGAGCCGATGTAACAGACAAGTCACTGATTGAGTTCTTTAAAGAAATTAAAAACTATCGAGCCAACGGTGTTACGCAGAGTGAGCTGTCTTTTATGCGCAATGCTATTAATCAAAAAGATGCCCTTAAATATGAAACACCCAGTGCTAAACTGGGCTTCTTAGCGCAGTTACTAGAATACAATGTCACCGCTGATTTTGTTAATAAGCGAAACGAGATTGTTTCAACGATCAGTAAACAGCGCATTGATGAACTGGCTAAAAAGCATCTGAACATTGATGATATGGTCATTGTGGTAGTAGGAGACGCCCAAAGCTTACGGGCTAAGCTAACAGCCCTTGGTTATCCAGTGGTAGATTACGCGTTATAGCCACCACCAACTGATATCAGTAAAATATAAAGGCCACTCTGTGGCCTTTTTTATAAGTGATTCATCAATCCCAGTCGTTTAGGATAGGGGGACAGGTATTGAACAATATCCGGAGTCATGTCCACCTCATCACGGTAATAATGGTTGAGTAAGCTAACCGGAACTATCAAGGGAACACTGCCCTCAGTGTAGTCAGCAATTGTATCCATCAGACTTTGCTGCTCTGTGCTCAATAAACGGTGGGACAATCTCTCTACCATGGTGGTCAACACACTGACCTGTTTCTGCTTACTGGTGTGAATGGCCATAATCGCCATAAACTGCATGAGATAATCGTCTGCTGACAAACTCTCAAGCGAATTGTGACCATCAAGCCAGCGCGTGAGTGCCAAGGCTTTTGGCTCATCATGACTCATTAATAGTAATGTATAATGGCAGTGAAAATCACGGACCATCTGATAACTTGGTTGACCGTTAGCCACAAGGATTTTCCAGTGGGACAGTGCATACACTCGCTGCAGGAAGTTTTCTCTAAGCATGGGATCGCAAAGCCGCCCTTCTTCCTCCACAGGTAAATAGGGATAGCGCTCTATCAACGCTTGAGTAAATACACCCACGCCAGATTTGCGCGGAGTGCCGTTGTGGTACACCTGAACTCGTTGCATACCGCAACTCGGCGAGCCCTGTTTAACAATGTAACCGCTCAGTGTATCAATCACGTCTTCGTGCTGACGCTGAGCCTGCCGCAATGCATCAGTCACATCCAGATCAGGTGATTTACTGCCAACACAACGAGTGCCCGCCAATGAGTCTACCAGCCGAATAGCCTGCCTAGGCGTACCTAAGCCAATGGCCAGTTCAGGACAAAATGGAACAAACTTGAGGTACTGGTTGAGAATAGTTGAAACAAAGGTATGTTTCTTGTGACCGCCGTCATATCTTACTGGCTCACCAAGTAAGCAGGCGCTCACTCCCACCTTGGGCACTGAAGCTATCATCATCACACTCGCGTTTAATAGTTAATGTGGTTAATACGCCTGCAGGCCAACTATGGGTTCAAATAATAACTAACGAGTTTCTGGGTTTACTCTGTCCAAGGTTTTAAAACTGTAAGGATAGGGGTTTTTATCGTCTATATTGTGATAACTGCATTCAGTCTCGTGCCACTCTCCGGCTGCCTGATAATCAGGAAACTGAGTATCTCCACTGGTTTTTAATTTAATGTCAGTGATATACAAACGATGGCATAGAGGTAAGAAGTGCTCATATACAGTCCCGCCGCCAATAATCATCAACTCTTCAACCTCGCCGGCTGCCTCAACTGCCAGCTCTGGTGATTGCACTACGTTAGCATCTGGCAACTGGTAGTTGGTATCACGAGTGATCACAATATTTAACCGCCCAGGCAATGCTTTTCCAATAGACTCATAGGTTTTACGCCCCATCACTACAGGCTTGCCCAAAGTGACCCCTTTGAAGTGCTTAAGGTCGGCAGGTAAATGCCACGGCATTTGATTGTCTTTGCCAATAATGCGATTGTCCGCCATCGCTGCAATCATAGAAATGATCATGTCACGCTCCAATGTAATCAAGTTTTAGTATAGTTTACACAAGCAACTATCCTGTGTCCTGTATCAGGACCGATACCACCGCCAGTCACTGCTATCATCACACCGATAATAAATGTTTGTATTTTATAAAATTTAATGTCAGATGAATTAGCTGAACATTTAGTTAGGGTCCGTGATACGGTTATAGAAAGTGGTACGCACGGTAACTAAGATAGGCTTAATACACCACCATTTTTTATCGTGGCAGAAAAAAGCGGCTAGATGAGCCGCTCTGATTAATACGCTGAAATCAACACGGATTATTCATCCGCAGGCCAATTGGAGGGCACACTGGGCACTCGTATCCCCCTGGCTTGCAACCCCTCAGGGACAGTATGAGCCGGATCAGTGGGTGACCACAAATCAGAGGCAAAAGATAAACTTACATCTTCGGCAGTAATATCCCCCAGTACTGTACTGGCATCAACATCAAATAAAAAGCTTCCACTACCGTCATATTCACAAGATCTCGTGGGAGCATATTCAATGTTAGCTCGGTAATCGCTGCCTATATACACCGCTGATGACACATCATAATCAAAAAATTGTCTTTGGGTTTGGGTGGTTAGTGTACGAGTACCATTTGGCGTTGCCCAGTCGCAAATGAATCCCTGAATGTAACCATCTGTGTCTTGAATTGCATCACCGTAACCAAAATGCCCCTCACCATTGTCTAAACTCGTATCATTAAACCCAATAATGAAAATACGGCTATAGCCATCATTAACGCCCGCTTGCCAAGCAAAAGTATACTCTCCGGTAATATCAGTAATATCAAAGTCAGCACCAAAGATAGAAAAATTCTCGCTCCAACCGTCTGAATTTGAGGTTGCCGTGTAACGATTATCCACATCCACTAAGCCATTGCTATTAAATGCATCCGCCACGCCATGACCGCAAAGTGTTGCGGTTCGGGCTTGCAGATTCATATCATCACCTTCTCTGTCATAGGTTAATGACCCAGCTCTTGTCCGCTCGTTGGACGGGCAATTACCGCCTGGCAAGTTAAGACTAGGAACGCCTTGCTCACCTTCAACTAAATAGTACAAATTACCGCCATATTCAGTCGTTGTGCTTCCGGGCGTATGATCAAGGGTCATGGTTACATCGTATATTTTACCTGATACCGTGTATTCAAAATTCACCTGATATTTCCAGAATGAACTGTTATTGGTAATAAAAGCCAGGGTAAAATTGATATCCGGTAAGCCCAAGGCATTCATCTCGGCTGTGACGCTAACAGAGGACATACTAGTGGGCAGGCTCATGCCCGCACTGTTGATTGCCGACACCATACTGGCAATAGTCATCAAGGACATCATTGATTGGTCCTGTACACCAGCCAACAACTGATTAGTTTGACTCACCACGCAAGCATTACCATCACTACTCTCCGCTAACCAAATACCTAAATCGCCACCGGGCAACTGTCCACTGGCTGAAGCGCCACCGGATGCGTCAGGGTGGCCACTGTAATTAATGCTGGGGGCAAAACAATCCGCGTTTAACGTATTGCGATAAAACGCAGCCACGTCAAATGCACTCAGTAATGGTGTAGCACCACTTAAAATTTCACCTATGCGCTCTGTGGCCCAAGTATAATGAGGAACCGCGGGCCCGCTTCCGCCGCCTACACTGCTGCGCAAGCTGGTATTGCTGGGGTATCTATTAGAGCCAGCAACGGGGGCATCCGCAAATGGCGACGCCGCCATCAAACCATCAGGAAATATTGCGTCTGCAATGGTACTGTCATCAGAATAATCACTGCTATCAGTTGTTGCGGAACTGTCAGTAGTATCAGTGGAAGTATCCGTTGTACTATCTGTCGATGTTGTATTACCTGAAGTGTAAGTTCCATCCATTGTTTGAGAGGTTGACGACGAATCACCACCACCACATGCAATGGTCAAAAAAAGCAATGCAATCTGTAAAATATAAGTCTTCATGACACACTCCTAGCACAGTCATAAAAGCGTTTAATCCACGCTATGAATAAGTGTCATAAGTGTAGTTGCTAAGCGATAAATAGCAGAATTTGTTGTTAAGTAAATTAGTCAAAGTGTAAGAAGCAACTAACCAGTGTTGCAGATAAAATTAAAACGTCTAAAAAACCCTCAAAAACCATCAAGGCATTCAAAATCAATCACTTAACAAAAAAAAGCAATAACAAACCAAACAATAAATCATACAAATAGCGTTTTCGTACAGTAATTTGTACAAAAACCCCTCCAAAAAACAAGTGCCAATGTTATATGTAACAAAAAGTGTCATAAACACAAGATAGACTGTGCTACCAAATTTTTTAACTACATAAGATGTACATTATGAAGAAATCATTATTATTGATGTCATTAGCGGCGGCGTTTAACGCCAATGCAAATGTAATCTTTACTGAATATCTAGAGCCAGCTGCTGGAAACGGTAAGGCAATTGAAATAACGAATGTAGGCTCTACTGATGTAGACCTAAGTAAAGTCGTTATCTCTAACTATTACAACGGTAACACTGAAGCAACTGGTGACAATGTACTAACCCTGACGGGTACATTGGCTGCTGGCGAAAGCTATGCAATGATTGGCTCTGGTGCATCAGACGACGAAAAAGCAGCCGTTGCTTTTGACCTTGTCTCAGACTCAAAAGTCTTCTGGTTTAATGGTGATGACGCACTAGTTATGACCCTTGACGGTAACGTTGTCGATTCCTTTGGTACTGTGGGAGAAGACCCAGGTTCGAAATGGACCGACGGCGACATAGTCACTTCTAATGTACATTTACAGCGTAAAACTGATACCTCTGGTGGTGATACAGACCAAACAGACGCTGCAACATTTGGTACTTGGATGAGCGTACCCGCTGCATCGCAGAATGACAGCGGTAAAGATGTTTTCTCTTTCTCTGATTTTGGTAGTTTTGTGCCATCTTCACCAGCGTCTGTGATCTTTACTGAATACCTAGAGCCAGCTGCAGGTAATGGTAAAGCAATTGAGATTACAAATATTAGCGATACAGACGTTGACCTAAGCAAAGTTGTTATCTCTAACTATTACAATGGTAACACCGAAGCCACTGGCGACAACGTACTAACTCTAACCGGTACATTAGCCGCTGGCGAAAGCTACGCAATGATTGGTTCAGGTGCATCTGACGACGAGAAAGCAGCTGTTACATTTGACCTAATCTCAGACTCAAAAGTATTTTGGTTTAATGGTGATGACGCATTAGTCATGACTTTCAACGGTGATGTTGTTGATTCATTTGGTACTGTGGGTGAAGATCCGGGTTCAAAGTGGACTGACGGTGACATCGTTACTTCTAATGTTCATCTAAAGCGTAAATTTGACACCTCTGCTGGCGACACTGACCAAACAGACGCTGCAACGTTTGGGACTTGGATGAACGTAGCCGCTGCATCACAAAATGACAGTGGTAAAGATGTATTCTCTCTTACTGACTTCGGTACTTTCGCTGCAACAGCCGTTGTTGATGAGACGCCAGTTGTTGACGAAACGCCAGTGGTTGATGAAACGCCAGTAGTTGATGAAACTCCAGTAGTTGACGACGCAGTCGCTTCTGTTATCTTCACTGAGTACTTAGAACCAGCTGCTGGTAACGGTAAAGGAATTGAAATTACTAACATCAGTAATGCAGACGTTGACCTTAGTAAAGTGGTTATTTCTAACTACTACAACGGTAACACTGAAGCAACTGGTGACAATGTATTAACCCTGACGGGGACATTGGCTGCGGGCGAAAGCTATGCAATGATCGGTTCTGGTGCGTCTGACGAAGAAAAAGCAGCCATTGCTTTTGACCTTGTTTCAGATTCTAAAGTCTTCTGGTTTAACGGCGATGACGCATTAGTCATGACTTTCGACGGTGTCGTTGTTGATTCATTTGGTACAGTAGGCGAAGATCCAGGTTCAAAGTGGACTGACGGTGACATCGTCACTTCTAACGTTCATTTGCAACGTAAAACTGACACCACAATCGGTGACACTAACCAATCTGACGCTGCAACGTTTTCAACGTGGATGAGCGTACCGGCTGCATCACAGAACGACAGTGGTAAAGATGTATTTTCTTTCGCTGATTTCGGTAGTTTTGTAGTATCGACTCCCGCTTCTGTTATTTTCACAGAATACCTAGAGCCCGCTGCCGGTAACGGTAAAGCATTAGAAATTACTAATATCAGTAATTCAGATGTTGACCTAAGCAAAGTCGTTATCTCTAACTTCTACAACGGTAACACCGAAGCAACTGGCGACAATGTATTAACCCTGACGGGGACATTGGCTGCGGGTGAAAGCTATGCAATGATCGGTTCAGGTGCATCTGACGAAGAAAAAGCAGCCATTGCTTTTGACCTTGTTTCAGATTCTAAAGTCTTCTGGTTTAACGGCGATGACGCATTAGTCATGACACTTGACGGTGTGGTAGTTGATTCATTTGGTACGGTAGGTGAAGACCCGGGTTCAAAATGGACTGATGGTGACATAGTTACTTCTAATGTTCATTTACAACGCAAATCTGATACCACTGTTGGTGACACTGATCAAACGGATGCAGCAACATTCGGTACATGGTCTAGCGTAGCTGCTGCATCACAGAATGACAGTGGTAAAGATGTGTTCGCCTTCACTGACTTCGGTACATTCACAGTGACAACGGATGCCGGTGGCGACGCAGGCACTGGTAACGGCGACGCAGGCACTGGTAACGGCGACGCAGGCACTGGTAACGGCGACGCAGGCACTGGTAACGGTGACGCAGGCACTGGTAACGGCGGTGACACAGCAACAGGTGACCTACCTAAACTACTAATCACTGAATATATTGTTGAGCCATATGTTGGCGGCGACTCTCGTACCTCAGCGTTAGAAGTAACTAACGTTGGTACAACTGACATTGATATGTCTACCATCACGGTAAATTCTTACTACAACGGTAGCGAGACAACAGGTGGCGCTAACACTGCGGCATTAACAGGTACCCTTGCTGCCGGCGAGAGTTACGTAATAGTTCACCGCGGTGGTGACGACTTCGTGCAACCGTTTGCAGATTTTGTTCCTAGCCAAGATGACCAATACGCAGCAAGTTTCAATGGTAACGACCCAATGACCATTATGTTTGGTGACGTAATCATTGATTCAATCGGTGCTGTCGGTTCTGACAACCAGCCTGAAGGTTTCTTCTGGGAAATTGATGGCATTTCATTGTCAAACTACGCGCTACGTCGTGAAAACACTGCAACACCTGATACTGACATCACTGATGCTTTATCAATGACAGGTTGGACGCAATATGATTTCACTTATAACGGTCTTGGTTGCAGTGGTCTTGACGTTTGTCCAGGTGTGGAAATTCCGTTAACTGCTGACGATTCAACGGGTACTACTGATCCTGAACAATGTTTATTCAGCACAAGCAACTGTGATGACGATGACATTCCTGCAAAAGTAAAAGCCATTGCTGATTATGACGCATCAACTTATTACGCGACTACCCTAGGCGCAGATGCTTCTGATTTAGCGGCACTTCGTGCAGCAATCAACACTGACATCAAAGCAGGCTTCCATTCACTAACCTACTCACAAGTATGGCATGCATTGTTAATGACCGATGCTGATCCAGCTAATGACGACAACGTTATGTTGTTCTTCAAAGGTGAGTCTGTATCAAAAGCGGAAAGTGCCTCTGTTAACAGCGCAGGTTGGAACCGTGAACACGGATGGCCTCAGTCGTATGGTGAGTTCCGCACTAATAGTGAATTTGGTTACACTGACCTGCATCACTTACGTCCATCAGATGCTAGTGTCAACGGTGCAAAAGGCAACAAGCAGTTTGATAATGGCGGTGGCTCAATTGTTGATGATGGTGTTGACACAGGTAACTTTGTAGACAGTGATTCGTTTGAACCACGTGATGCAGTTAAAGGTGACTTTGCTCGTTCAATCATGTATATGGATGTTCGTTACGACGGTACTGACGGCAACATGTTAGATTTGACACTAACTGTTGACCTAGCTTCAGCACCAGGCCCTGAAATGGGTAAGTTGTGTACTATCCTTGAGTGGCATAACAACGATCCTGTTAGCAATGCTGAAATAGCACGTAATGACCTAGTATTTGAATTACAAGGTAACCGTAACCCGTTTGTTGACTATCCAACATGGGCTGACGCGCTTTAT
>JBELHI010000012.1:18506-44109 GCA_042091475.1 Alteromonadaceae bacterium | reverse complement strand
CGTTCCTGCCGCTGCATACAAAAAGCTCGACACTAAATTATTTGTAACCTTGCCCAATTATTGCCCCGTACCAGACAACTTAGCTGTGGCACCCAATGGCACATTGACTTTAACCTGCCCTAATTTTAAGGGTGGTCATCCCCCCGTCATTTTGAGTATTTCAGCACAAAAAGAAGTTAAAAAGCTCACTAGTATTCCGGGCATTAAGAGCGGAAAAAACGGTGTCCCCATGGGGTTAGATTATGCTCCAGATGGCTCCCTCTATGTGTGTAATGCACAGGGGCGAGTAAACAGACTAACCTTTAAAGGGCGAGAGGTTGATACTACAGATGTCATCGCCGAGGGTGTGAAATGTAATGGTCTTAAATATCACGATGGCTTTGTCTATGTTACTCAACCCAAAATGCCCAAGATAGTCAGTGAGCATATGACGGGAGGATTATATAGATTTAGCGTATTCGATAGAGATGTAAAAGTGACCGGTAAAAAAACGGACTCAAATCTTCTTTTCACTGCAGAAACTAACAATCCACAACGCCAAGTCAGTCTTGACGGTTTGGCTTTCGATGACTCTGGAAAACTATATGTTGCCGAGTTTGGTGATGCCACCGTTTATCAATTGACCTTAAATAAACAAGGACAAGTGATTACTCGCCATGTATACGCGCAATTACCTATGGATACAGGCATTGACGGTATGTTTATGGATAAACAAAACAACCTTTACATAACTGGATTTTCTTCTAACCGACTCATCAAAGTAGATGCAAAGCAAAATATTAGCGTTTTAGCTGAGTATCCCGATAATGATGGTGCGAATGGCGAACTAGACCAGCCCGTTGATGTGGCAATATTTAATGATAAATTAATAGTTTCTAACTTTGGTGCCATGGTAGCACCGGACATGGTCAACACTTCACACGATAAACCCTATACCTTGTCATATATTGACCTTGAGGATCTTTGACTGATAACGGGGATAATTAAACTTGTGTTAAAGCACTCAGCAATTAATATGTCCGGTTTATGATTGAACAGGCAAAAAACCGTACATTGAGATGACCTATTGTGCACACCAAACACCCATGGATAATACTCCATAACCAAACACTCGCAGGGTTGTACCACACTCTACGACACAGCACTTTGCGAGCCCTAACATAATGAAATATGTTGCATTTCTACCAATCCATTTAATCTATTTTGCATTATTTATCCCAGCCTATGGCTGTGACGACCATGCATTAAAATGTGAACAAAAAACAAGTTTAGACACATTAGTCTTTGGTCAGACGGATACAAATTATTACTTCAATGCATCTAACTAATGTAACTATCCCCCAAGCCCAGCGTAGCATCTAAATTTTGAAGAATATCACAACTCAATTTCATCAAAATCAGCCATCATCGCAGGCAACACATCAAATATTTGGCAAAGCTTACGTTGGGTCTCTTTCCTTGCCTTGTAGAATGGACGTTTTTCCATTTGGTTATAGGCCGGTTGGCTAATACCCATCTGTTCTGCCGCCTCAGCTTGCGTTAGTTTACGGTATAAACGCCACGCTTTTACCGATGTGTAATTATTTAGAACACGGCTCTCGATTATTTCGTGTGGGATGGTGTATTGCTGCTCTTCAGCTTTACACAACTTTAGGTATTCATCATACGGCACCACAACAGCGACAGGCTCTCCCTGGTGCTCAATGACTTGATGTTTAGTATGTGCTTTCATCACGTTTTTTCACCTCCTGGATCATAACGATTTGAACGGTACCGTCTATAACGTCAAACATGACGCGATAATTACCAACCCGTAACCGATAATCGTATTGATGATGATTTAGTACTTTTACGTTGTGTACTGAATGATAGTCTTCTAGTGTTTTTACAGCTTTAACAATCTTAGGACGCTGCGTACTATCAATCTTTGATAGTTGTTTAATTGCTTTGCGCTTCCATTCGATTATTGCCATTGCTCATCTCATTCAATCAACACAAGACAATTATAACCCAAAAACCTATAAATTAAACAAGAGAACTTATACAGGATTATAAATTTGCGCTGGACAAATACTCTGCAATGCCCTTTTCTGTAAGCTCAATACCAATGCGAGCACTATCCCTAGACTCAGGCGGGAGTAATTCTAATTTCATTTGCAGTGTTTTATGAAGTCTCTCAGGGCGATTTTGCCCTGCGTTGCTGGCAAAGCTTGGGTCTACCCACAATGGATTGTTCTGCTTGTCCAATGTTAGGGTTAACCCATGGTTTGTGTGTGGTCTATAGATTAGGTGTTAGTTCATATTTAGCTAAGTCCTCATCATTCATTTGAACCACATCACA
This sequence comes from Alteromonadaceae bacterium, assembly GCA_042091475.1. Taxonomy (GTDB): domain Bacteria; phylum Pseudomonadota; class Gammaproteobacteria; order Enterobacterales; family Alteromonadaceae; genus CAXRGH01. The sequence goes on along the minus strand of JBELHI010000012.1, from coordinate 41,768 downwards.
ACGGCATTTCCAACCATTCGGCGGGTAATAAGTTTTCCAAAACACGTGGTCTGTCTGGTACACCAACCCATCAAAATATGAAAAATCTACAAAGAAAATCACGTTGAGTGGACGCGTGTTCCACCAGCTAAAATTCAAATATGAATGCATAGTAACTAATGATGGGGATTTGAATCGAAACTACTGTATATCGGAACAAAGTCGGGACAAAGCTGGGACGCTTAAAAAAGTGGTAATCTTGGTAAATTGCCCTAAGGCATTGATAAATGGGGGAAGGAATTGGTCGGTGTGAGAGGATTTGAACCTCCGACCCCTGACACCCCATGACAGTGCGCTACCAAGCTGCGCCACACACCGACCGAAGCACATAGAATAGCGAATTGCTGAGTAATTGCAACGCCAATTCCGCAATAAACGCGCTAACTGGCGATAGATTAAACAATTAATCAGCTTTACGTGCTATTTGTTCTGATTAACCTGCTCGTCAGCAACAATCCGACTCGCTACCGCACCGGATTGATCTCTGTATTTAGCATCAGCTCTCGCGTTGTAGGGGCGCTCTGCAAAATCAGATAGCACCTCAAAGCTAAGTGCTCCGATCTTCATCTTCGGTTTCAAGCCTAACGGTAACTTACCACTGTTGAAAAATTCTAAGACAATATTACCAGACCAACCGGGATCTATCCGATGCGCGGTTACGTGAACCATTAAGCCAAGTCTTGCTAAAGATGAGCGTCCATCCAGCCACCCCACTATATTTCCAGGCAAGGTTACCGACTCATAGGTAATGGCCAGTGCCAATTCGCCGGGGTGTAAAATAAACGATTTATCTTCAGCCAGTTCAATCTCCTCACTCATCACAGAATTAAGCGCTTCTTGAACGTCAGCTTTGGGGCCACTCAAATCAATAAATGGTGCGTGGTGTGCTTCAAATACACGAAATTTATTACCCAGCCTCATATCAAGGGTAACACCACTGATCATGTCATCTTTTGGCGCTGGTGAAATAACAATCTTGTTATCTTCAATATAAGCTTTTATATCCTTGTCACACAATCTCATGTAATTACCCGCCATTAATGTCTATGTCAGTAATGCAATGTACAGAAATACGCGTAGAAAAAAAGAGCTAAAAGCAATAAGTTGATAAAAATCGACTGCTACTACTAATTTATCCTTTACACGCGGGAGAAAATCAAATATAAATAACAATCATTCTCATTAATATTCGCATCCGGTGATTTTATGCATCAATGGCAAGAAATGCTAAAAATAGGTAATCAATTTTTTAATGACGCGTCACTAGTAGATGCTCAAATGTACTATGAAGATGCAGTTCACCTTATCGAATATGAATGGTTACAAAACAGTAAAAACCCAGAATTACTATTTGGATGGGTTGCGGCGATGCACAATCTAGCTGATCTTTATGAAAAGAAAAAAGCGAATTCTGACGCGTTAAATTACTTAAAGCGCGCACATGAACAAGTATTTAGCGTTGCTAATGACCCGCAACAAACACCATCAATGCAGATGCTAGGTTTGAGAGCATCAAGCATAACGATGAAAAAGTTAATAGCATTTGCGCAACAGAATGATATTTGTGGCGACTGCCTCAATTCATTAGAAAAGCAGCACCATCATATCGATCAAGCGCAGCCACATTTTCACTAACTGAGGGAATCAAAATGAAAAATGTTTTATCTGTAACCGCCACTATCGCGACTGTGCTCGTATCGGCACCGTCTTTTGCTCATTCAGGGCATGACCATGGCAGTTCTTTAGCACTGTTTGAACATCTACTTTGGATGGCTCCATTGGCTGTTGGTATCTTTGCGATATCTTCAATTATCAAAAAAGCTAAAAACAACTCAACTCACTAGGAGATAACCATGCTTTATTCATTACTATCAGGCCTAGACAAATTAATGCCTTTTGAAACTGTTTCAGGTCACTGCGATATCCCTTGTAAGATTTACGATCCTATCAGTGCACAATTAAATGTTCTGACAATGATTAGATTAATTGACCTTATTGAGCCGTTAACCCAAGCGGAAAGCTTGAGCGCCGGTAAAATTGTACAACTTACGCGACTAACCTCACAAAAAGAATTACATGGTGCACAACTGAAGGAAGATGTGCGCGTGATCTGGGGTGACTACTTTAAACAACCTCAACTTGAGAAATTTCCTGAAACCCATGCACTAGTGCATTCTATCATGTTGCAAGCGTCTAAGGTTAAGCAGGAAATCAACCGCGGCGACGCAGTCAAGTTACTTGATTTAGTAAATCAGTTTGCGGCTATCTTCTGGGCAACTAAGGATGTTGAAACGCACACTGCAACCTGCCCGTATCCGCCGGCAGAGCAAGTAGTATACCCGGTACTAAAAGCCTAATTAGGGAGCTCTGAAAATGTTAGGTGTCGCCATAAACAAAATTGTTGGCAACAGCATGCAACCTAAACTTCCAGCTGGAAGTTATGGCTGCTTTGTCTCATGCCTGTGGCAAGCATGGCATGTCGGCGACATCTACAAAATTAGACATCCTCGATATGGGGTAATCGTTAAACAGCTAGCATTCATTGACAGTAATAAACTACTCTGGTTTAAGGGTTTAAACGTCACTGAAAGTGTTTCAATGATTGATATTGGTCCGGTGAAACCTAATGACGTGTGTGGGCGTTTAATGTTTAGCGTTTCAGCACCAAACAAACAACTATTACAAGGCCATTAGAATGCCTACAACAGTGCTGCCCACTGTATAAAAAAGGCATTTTTTCCCCCTGCGTTGATTGTCAAATAGCCCCTCCTATTTGAAAATCAACACAGGGCTTTTATTTGTCCTGTATTTGTCGGTGCAATATGTTGCAACTTCAAGTAAAATCCACGGATTAATAATTTCATTCAGTAGTGACAGCAGATTATGACATCAGCGCAACGTAAAATTCTTGTAACCAGTGCATTACCTTATGCCAACGGTTCTATTCACCTTGGCCATTTATTAGAGCACATTCAAACTGATGTTTGGACTCGTTTCCAGCGTATGCGTGGACATCAATGTTTCAGTGTCTGTGCTGACGATGCTCATGGCACACCAGTCATGCTTAAAGCTCAAGAGCTTGGGATTACACCAGAAGAGATGGTAGCGAGGACGCGCGCAGAACATCACCAAGATCTGATGGACTTCGGCGTTGACTACGACAACTACTATGTCACTCACTCTGATGAAAATCGCGAACTATCAGAGCTCATATACAATCGCTTAAATGCTGCAGGATATATTAGTAAGCGCACCATAAATCAATTATACGATCCTGAAAAAGGCATGTTTTTACCCGACCGTTTTGTCAAAGGTACTTGCCCAAAATGCGGAGCAGAGGACCAATATGGTGATAGCTGTGATGTTTGTAGCGCCACTTATAGTACCACTGAATTAATCAATCCTCGTTCATCGGTATCTGGAGCGACGCCTATATTAAAAGATTCAGAGCACTTCTTTTTTGACCTGCCACAATTTGAGAGCATGTTACAGAATTGGTTACGCAGCGGTGCGATACAAGAAGAAATGGCTAACAAATTACAAGAGTGGTTTGAGTCGGGATTACAGCAGTGGGATATCAGCCGAGATGCGCCCTACTTTGGTTTTGAAATTCCTGATGCTCCGGGTAAATACTTTTATGTCTGGGTTGATGCACCCGTTGGTTATATGGCCAGTTTTAAGAACTACTGCAACAAAAACGATGTGGATTTTGACAGTTTTTGGAATGTGGATTCGGATGCCGAGCTATATCACTTCATTGGTAAAGATATCACTTACTTCCATTGCTTGTTCTGGCCTGCCATGTTGGAAGGTGCAGGGTTCCGTAAACCAACAGGTATTAACGTCCACGGTTTTGTTACCGTTAATGGCGCTAAGATGTCTAAGTCTAAAGGCACATTTATTAAAGCCCGTACTTATTTAGACCATTTAAACCCGGAGTATTTGCGTTATTACTTCACTTCAAAACTCAACGACAGTGTGACTGATATTGATTTGAATTTTGAAGATTTCACGCAAAAAGTAAACTCTGATTTGGTGGGCAAAGTGGTCAACATCGCAAGCCGTTGCGCCAGCTTTATTACCAAGCGCTTTGACGGTAAATTGGTTGCTGAATATACAGACCAAGAACAACTTGACCTCATTAGTGAATTTCAACAAGCCGCAGACGGCATTGCGCAACAGATTGAAGACCGTAAATATAACCGCGCAATAAAAGACATTATGAGTTTGGCAGACAAGGCCAATCAATACATTGATGCTAAGGCCCCTTGGGTATCCATAAAAGATGATACACTGTGGCAACAAACCCATGATGTATGCTCTTTGGGTATAAACTTATTCCGTATCTTAGTGGTCTATCTCAAGCCTGTAATCCCTACATTGGCAGCACAAGCTGAAGCCTTCTTTAACGACACCTTAATATGGGAAAGTTCACAAACTGTACTACTTGACCATGGTATTAATAAATTCAAGCCGCTACTACAGCGGGTTGATCCGGAGAAAGTAGCAAAAATGGTTGAAGACTCAAAAGAAAACCTAGCACCTGCAGTAACTATTGATGCCAATAGCCCACTGGTTAAAGATCCCATTGCTGAAACCATTAATTTTGATGAATTTGCCAAAGTTGATCTGCGTATTGCTAAGATTGTTTCCGCTGAACATGTGGAAAAAGCAGACAAGTTACTCAAGTTACAACTTGATATTGGTGGTGAGACTCGTCAAGTATTTGCTGGCATCAAGTCTGCTTATCAACCTGAGCAACTGGAAGGTAAACTGACTGTGATGGTGGCTAATTTAGCTCCTCGTAAAATGCGTTTTGGATTGTCAGAAGGTATGGTACTGGCAGCGGGGCCAGGCGGTGACGAACTTTGGATTTTAGAACCTCATGAGGGCGCACAACCCGGTATGAAGGTAAAATAGTAACGATATAAATTATCAAAGAAGGGTCTGCAAAGGCCCTTTTTTATAAAAAAGCCACTGGAGCCAGCCGGAGGTGATGACATGACACCAGTGGAACTAGGATGATAACCATATCCTATGGTTACTAGTATATCGGCACGACTCCAAAATTGTTTAAAAAACAAACAAAAAAAGCTCAAATTTTGCTCTTCTCTTGATCCGACCACTTCAAACCTCTGAATAAACAAGCTTTTTAAATCGCACATAATGTCAATTAGCCCGTAGACTAGAACTCGGAATAACCAAAATAATAGTAATCAAAAATAATTAAAGGTAATTTATATCATGAGAATTAAGCATTACATGATCGCAACCATAATTGTTATGGCTTCGGGCATCATAACTACCACAGCCAAAACCTTTGAGGGGTTTTGGGAATCTAACTATTACAACAATAGAGTCGGTTTAGACTTCCATAACGGTGAATACGGGTTCAGACATTATGATTACTATGGTTGGTATGGGCGAGTTACCTCTAGTACGGATAACACACCATACAACCACTGGTTTCAAGCTGGTGTTCATAATACATACGAGCATACCAACGACAAGGAAAAGCAAGGAATATATGGATTTTTAAAGCACAGTTCAACACTGATTGAATTAGACATACACAGCGGCAGTAGTGATGATTTTGAGGTATACCATACCAGCAATCCAGATGACGCAAATTGTAACGCACACCTTGCGAATAACGACACGATGCAAAGTGGAATTAAACTCTCTGATTGCCTCAAGGCGATTAAAGATTTTCACGACGACTACCCCAATCATCATGTCATTACGGTATGGGTTGAACTCAAGGGTGATGACATATGGAGTAATGCGAATGGCAATGTACTCAACCAATTACTCATTGAGCATCTGGGCGATGACATCCTAATTGACCAGTCCGAAATCCAAGGACAACACAACTCGTTGCGCGATGCGGTTAATATTGATGGCTGGCCTACCCTTGGGGAATTACGGGGTAAAGTCATTGTCGTTTTGTTTAATTACTTAACGCCCAATCAGCGTTTAGATGACTATCAAGATAGTGTTATTGATACACCACGGGCTTTTGTTGCACCAAACATGCATAAGCCAGCAAACATTACTGGTAATGTTGATGAGCCTGAAGATTTTACCAGCGAAGAGGATAAAGGCAGCGTCATTTTTTACTCACTTGCGGGTGATAATTATGCCGACCATACCTATGGTTTAGACATATTCCGTAATAACAGAATTTCCAGCACTTTTTATACCGACAGTGCTAATACACCTGGGGTTAGCGAACATAGAGATTTTCTTATTCAACATGCCCGTTGGGGTAAAGGCAGAAATGACCAAAGCCTTTATGAGCCAGACCAATATAGTGGTCGACTAAAAGCAGAGTCTGGAAGTTACCCCATTCCAGCAGTCGCCCAACTGAAGAGTAAACAAGACCCATCAAAATGTCTTGCCATTGAGAATGCTTCAAAAAGTAATAGAGCTGACGTTATTGTTACTGACTGTAAAAAAGTCCCAGAGCAAACCTTTGCCATTATTGATGTTGCAATTGATTTACATAGCAGCTCCGACATGCCGTTAAGCCGCGGTTTCTTAATTCAAGCCGTCATTGGTGGTAACACACAAACCCCCAATGAAAAGATTGTAGAGGTTAAAGGCAACTGCTGCGGTAACACTGCAAACGGTACTGAAGTATTCCAATACACCAGAAGCTCAGCCAGTAGTAACAGTCGTCCGGATGACCAATATTGGCGTCTTGAATACGCCGGTGATGGCGCCTACGAAATTATCAACATTAATTCCGATGGTATTTTGGACGTTAAAAGCTCGTCTGCAGAGCAGGACAAAACGCCTGACCAACACTATCAATGGACATTAGAAAAAGCCTATCACGATTAACAATCTGTTATTCGTAGAGACTAGTTCTAACGATTCAATAACGCCGCTAGGTTGTGGCGTTATTGAACATCAGCTAATTCAAATAAGACGCTAAATATTCTTCCCTCGGTAAAAATTCCAATACCGTTGCGTTGATGCAGTATCGTCGCTTCCCACGCGGTCCATCATCAAATACGTGTCCTAAATGAATATCTGAAACCGCTGAGCGTATCTCAACACGTTTCATACCGTAACGATTATCTTGCTTTTCATACACACTGTTTTTAATTGGCTGAGTAAATGACAACCATCCAGTGCCAGAATTAAAGCGATCATTAGTGTCGAATAACGCTGCACCACTCACGCGATCTATGAATACGCCATCACCGGTATTATTAAATAACTCATACTGCTTGCAAAAGCGCGAATCAGTGCCTTCTTCAAATGCGACATTAAATGCCTCACTGTCACCTAATTTGAAGTAACCTAACACCTTGTAGAAATCTTTTGGACTCAGGGCGCCACGTACTCCGTGTACCTCTTTTCCATCTTGCATAAACAACAAGGTAGGGGTTGCACTGGTATCAGTCGTCACTGTTAATCCGTCTAATTGATCGTTATAACGAAAGTGCATGGCAATGCTGCCTTGATAGTCATTGGCCACCTCTTTTTTGAATTTCTCGCAGTAAGGGCAGTAATTACGGTTATCGATAACCACAATATGCTTGCCTTGCAATAATTCAGTGTTATCCATGGTTGATTTGGCTATCCCATCATCGCTCTCAGGGACTGGGGAATTAAACACCACCCCAGTGGAGTGATCCGGACAATAGCCATTGGGGTTTTTAGCAATGTAGTCTTGATGATATTGCTCCGCAACAAAGAACTTTTTCAAAGGTTTAATAGCGGTTTGAATATCCCCGTAACCCGCTGCAGATAACAATCCTTGATATTCGTTTTTGAGTGACTTAGCCGCTTGTTGTTGGCTGTCCGTAGTAGTTAAAATAGTTGAACGATATTGCGTTCCCACATCATTACCTTGGCGATTTTTCTGGGTTGGATCGTGGTGTTCAAAAAAGTGCTGTAACAGAGCTTGACTGGATATCACCGATGGATCATAGATTACCTCAACCACCTCAGCGTGATTATTGGGATTGTATTTGTGTTTCAGCTTAGTTATTTCACGGTAAGTCGGACGGACGCCGCGGCCATCAGCATAGCCTGATACTGCGCTGACCACGCCGGGTAATGCTTCATAGCCTTTTTCTGCGCCCCAGAAACAGCCTGAGCCCAATACTATTCGCTGGTGATCATTCTGCTCTTCCTTGGGCACAGCCATTAACGGTACTGATGCAGAGAGCAACGTGGCAACCGCTATTACAGATGCCATAGTACGGAAAATTGTTATCATTTTTTACTCCAATTAATACGGTCTTACATAGAGACCGAAGTATCCTTGATTATATTTCATATACTATGAAATTGATGAAACGTATCACAGAAAGAGTTGAACCGCGTTGTCTCACTCCTATTCTCAAATGGTGATCTCGGTCAAACACCAACTCATTTTAGGCATCAAACCATATGTTATCATCAATGTGCTTTGTTTATTTCTATCTCAGGGATTAGTCATTTCTGTATAAGGCCACTATTCAACCATTTACTTAGCCTAAGAAGCCGGTCTAAAGGGCAGATTAACTAGCGTAATAATTAGCACGGTAATTCCTTTTTTTACGAGAAATACAGGGGACGTTCTCAGCGCTCTGCTTACTCGTCAATAATTAGTCTGCTTACAATGCACTTACTCATCATGGAGACAAGATCTGTTTTTTCAGCATCACTGACAATCTATTGAGTGAATAAAAACTAAAGCTATAGCCTTGATGGGGCATTTACTGTTGAAAAAACTTGCCAGCGACTACGCATTGGGCATAATGTTGAGTATGGAAAACGTTGGGAGTCGTGATGAAAGTGGTAACCGTGATATTACTCACCCTTATCATACTTTTGCAGTATCGGTTATGGTTTGGTAAACACAGTGTGCCAGACTATCAGCAGGTTAAACAACAGGTAGATTGGCAACATCAACAAAATGCAAAATTACACCAACGTAATCATCTTCTAAAAGCTGACATTGAAGACCTGAGATCAGGGTTGGAAGCAGTAGAAGAACGCGCCAGGAATGAACTAGGACTGATAATAGACGGTGAGACGTTTTATCGTATCTTGCCGTCAGAGTAATCTTTTATTATGCACATGAAATATAATGTTGTTGTACCAGCGGCAGGTGTTGGTAAACGAATGCAAGCATCAAAACCCAAACAGTATTTGATGCTGGGCGACAAAACCGTATTGGAAACAACATTAGAACAACTGATATCTCATCCTAGTATCGATCATGTTTATCTTGTACTCAATCCAAATGATCCTTACTTTCCGAACTCCCAACTACACGGCGCAACTTGGTTAACCTGCATTGATGGCGGTGAAGAACGGGTCAATTCAGTATTGAATGGCCTTCGTCAAGTCACCTCTTCTTGGGTATTAGTGCACGACGCCGCACGACCATGCGTCAGTCACCAAGATATTGATAACCTATTGGCTTTACAGCGTGGAGGGAGCGGCGGTTTGCTCGCCCACCGAGTAAGAGACACAATGAAAATAAGTAACTCTGATCAAGAGGTTACACAAACGCCCAATAGAGATAACCTGTGGCATGCAATGACACCACAGTTTTTCCCAACACAACAATTGATTCAAGCAATTACTGGGGCACTAGCGGTAGGCCATACGATTACTGATGAAGCATCAGCGATGGAGTGGGCGGGTAAGACTGTCAATTTAGTTGCAGGACGTCAGAACAACATAAAAATTACTACGCCAGATGATATTAGTTTGGCAAGCTATTATTTGCAGCATCAACAAGAGAGAATAACAACATGATACGTATTGGTCACGGATACGATGTGCATAAATTTGGCGGCAACGGGCCAATTATCATTGGCGGTCTAGAAATAGATTATCCACAAGGGCTATTGGCACACTCAGACGGTGATGTGCTACTACATGCTATATCTGATGCTTTGTTAGGCGCTTTGGCATTGGGTGACATTGGTCGTCACTTTCCCGATACTGATCCAGAATACGCTGGCGCCGACAGCCGAGTACTGCTGCGCCATGTCATGGGGTTAGTTTTTCAACAAGGCTATGTGATAGGCAATATTGACAGCACTATTATCGCTCAAGCGCCCAAAATGGCACCGCATATAGATGATATGAGAAAACGCATTGCCGCAGATTTACAGTGCGATATGTCAGCGGTCAATGTCAAAGCAACTACCTCCGAGAAACTCGGCTTTACTGGTAGAAAAGAAGGGATTGCATGTCATTGCGTGGTGTTGCTCAACAAAGCTGAAACATCCTCATGAGTTTATCAACAAGCCAATGGCAATACCTATATGGCAAGCCCCAATCACAGGGCCAATTAAAAACACAACTTGCTGATTTTCAAGTGCAAGAAGTACTTGGCTACGAGCCCAGCGGTGAGGGTGAGCATTGTTATCTTTGGCTGAGAAAAACACAATTGAATACCGCCTTCGTCGCTGAACAACTTGCCGCGTTCGCAAAAGTACCATTAAGAGCAGTAACCTACGCCGGACGCAAAGACAAATACGCAGTAACAGAGCAGTGGTTTGGTGTTCACCTACCGGGCAAAATTGAGCCTGACTGGTCTCAATTCAGTTTGCAAGGTGCCGAAATACTAAACCACAGCAGGCACAACAAAAAGCTGCGTACCGGTGCATTAAAAGGTAACCGTTTTAATTTAATTATTAGAAATTTACAAGCAGACGCTACCCTAGAAAATCGACTAACCTCAATTTCACAACACGGCGTGCCTAATTACTTTGGCGATCAACGCTTTGGTAATGAAGGGGGTAATTTATACCTTGCTAACCGTATGCTAGACGGTGAAACCATTCGCAATAGAAACAAGCGTTCAATGGCTATATCAGCGTTGCGGTCTTGGCTGTTTAATGAAATGGTCAGTGCCAGAATAGCTAATGGTAACTACCGCACCATTTTACTCGGCGATGCGATGCAGTTATTTGGTAGCAACAGCTTCTTTATACAAGATGAAGCTATTGATGCCAGCCTTGAGCGCTTAAAAACGGGTGATATAAATATCACGGCGCCGCTTTGGGGTGCCGGTAACTTACCTTCTAAGCACACAGCTGAAAGCTTTGAAAAAGACATTGCCGAAGCCAACATCGGTGTGTGTGATGGTCTAGCTGCATTAGGTTTAAAACAGGAACGCAGAAGTGTGCATTTACAACCTCGTGATATGCAATGGCAAATTAGTAACGACACATTAAATATTAGTTTTGAGTTACCAAGTGGCAGCTTTGCCACTTCTGTAATGCGAGAAATAATTCAACCTATTAGCCCGGAACAAGACAATGAAATTATTGCTGAGTAACGACGACGGCGTAAATGCAGCGGGAATAAGGTGTATCTACAAACACCTCATACGCACCCATGACGTCACCATGATGGCACCCGACAGAAATTGTAGCGGTGCCAGCAATGCCTTGTCATTAACCAACCCTTTAAGGGTTCAACACCTTGACGATGATATTTATTCAGTCAATGGCACCCCCTCTGACTGCGTCCATCTTGCCCTTAACAGTTTCCTGTCAGAAGACCCTGATCTGGTTGTTTCCGGTATCAATCACGGTGCTAACCTTGGTGATGATGTCATTTACTCTGGCACTGTTGCAGCCGCCACTGAAGGCCGATTCATGGGCCTTCCAGCGATTGCGGTATCCTTAGCGTCAAAACAATGTGTGCATTTTGATAGTGCTGCAGAAATTACCTTAAAGATTATTGAGAAACTCCGTACTCAGCCCCTACCCTCTGACCAAATACTGAATATCAACGTTCCAGATCTTCCTATTAGCGAGATAAAAGGTATCAAAGTGACTCGTCTTGGTCGTAGGCACAGAGCAGAAACCATGGTCAAATCATCAGATCCATTTGGCCGTCCTATACACTGGTATGGAAAAGTTGGCGAAGAGCAAGATGCAGGTGACGGGACTGACTTTTTTGCTGTAGCGAACGGTTATTGCTCAGTAACTCCTTTGAGTGTAGACATGACGGCTTACCAACAAATGGACAATATGCGCACATGGATGGAGACCCTTTAACAGCATGGCGACAAGGTATAACAACCGGAAATCAACCCAACTTATTAATCAACTGACGGCGTTGGGGATTGCTAACACTGAGTTACTGTCAGTGTTAGCTGATTTGCCCAGAGAGCAGTTTGTAGCAGACGCCCTCACCCACAAAGCCTATCAAAATACAGCATTGCCAATTGGTCATGGACAAACTATCTCACAGCCCTATATTGTCGCTAAAATGACACAAGCATTGCTGTCATTGCCCAATAAACCCAAGAAGATATTAGAAATTGGCACTGGTTGTGGCTACCAAACCGCTGTGCTTGCCCGTCTTTTCGAGCACGTTTACACGGTAGAGCGAATAAAGTCTTTACAATTTTCTGCCAAGCGAAAGCTCCATAGCCTAGATATTCATAATGTTTCTATGACTCACGCTGACGGTTGGAACGGTTGGCCAAGTAAAGGGCCTTTTGACGCGATTATTGTGACTGCAGCCGCTGATGGTCTACCCGAAGCACTTTGCCAACAATTACATGAGCATGGTAACCTGATTATTCCCATAGGTGTTGACGAGCAATGCCTATATCAAATCACTAAAACTAATAGGGGCTTTACGCAAAAAGCTCTGGAAAAAGTCAAATTTGTACCCCTCATTCAAGGAGAGATTATTTAATGTTATTTAGCAGCCTTTACGACCATACCATGCGCTGGGCAAAGCATAAAAACGCGGAGCGTTTTCTGGGTATTATGAGCTTTTCAGAATCGGTTATATTTCCGATTCCGGTTGACGTTATGTTAGCCCCTATGGCTTTGGCTAAACCGACAAAAGCGTGGCGATATGCTGCAATTGCAAGTATTACCTCTGTACTTGGTGGTATCTTTGGCTACTTACTCGGATTATTTTTCTTTGACACCCTTATCCAGCCCTACATTGCGTCAATTGGCTATCAGGGCAAACTAGACCATGCTATTGAATGGTTCAAAGCGTACGGCGTTTGGGTTGTATTTATTTCTGGATTTTCACCCATTCCCTATAAAGTATTTACCATTACCGCAGGTTTTATGCAGATGGCGTTTTTGCCCTTTGTTATTGCCTCGGCACTAGGGCGGTCAATGCGCTTCTATTTGGTTTGTGGCTTAATGCGTTGGGGCGGAGAGAAAATGGAGCAACAATTGCGTAAATATGTCGATATCATAGGCTGGGCGGTCGTGGGTTTAGCATTGGTTACTTACCTAATGTTGCGATAACAAAATAATATGAAAAAAATTTTGAGTTTTTTATTTATAAATATACTTTTGCAAGGGTGTAGCTCTTATCATGCACCCGCGCCAATCGTTGACTTGTCACCTACGGCTGACGCTAACCAACACAGAACTCAAAGCTTTTTTGACCTCAGTAAAAATAAGACACACCCAGTAAGCTCAGGTGATACGCTCTATTCAATTGCTTGGCAGGCCAATTTGGATGTAAGAAAATTAGCTAACCATAACAACATACCTCCTCCCTTCGTGATCAAATTAGGGCAAGTAATAAAGTTAGGAGAAAGTGTTGATAAACACAAAGCACCGACTATTATTAATAAAGGTCAAAAACCAATTCGAACTACAAAAAAGTCAATAAATCAAAGTGTTGACCCGAACAAAAAGCAGGCGTATGTTAGGAGTCAAGGTAAATCTGTTGCCAATGTTGAGTCGGTAACAAGTAGCCTTCCAACGACAGTATCCAAGTGGCAGTGGCCAGCAAAGGGTACCGTAGTTGGGCGATTTACTAACAAAAACAATCCTAATAAAGGGATTGATATCGCTGGTAAGCATCACTCACCGATCATTGCATCTGCAAGAGGTAAAGTGGTTTACACCGGCAACGCGTTAAAGGGATATGGAAATCTCGTGATCATTAAGCATACTGAAAATTTTTTAAGTGCTTATGCTCATAACGAAAAAGTATTGGTGAAGGAGCAGCAATGGGTTAAGTCAGGTCAACAAATCGCAACGATGGGAAGCAATGGTAGTAAGGGTAGCGCATTGCACTTTGAGATTAGATACAAAGGTAAAGCAGTTGATCCTATTACTTATTTGAAATAGAAGGGAATAATTATATAAGCATTTTTTAATTACATTACACATCAATTGCTGGAGGTACTACCTATGGATAGGAAAAACGTAGTAAAAGCAGAAGAGTCTGAAGTTAATTCAGATACCGTCATTAATCAAGACATGGATGGACTTGATATGCAAGAAATGAACACTACTGACGCCGAAGTCAGTGATGAAGAGACCACCTTAAAAGGTGCTGATGCTGGCAAGAACTTGGACGCTACACAGCTTTATTTAGGTGAGATCGGGTATTCTCCGTTATTATCAGCTGAAGAAGAAGTCTACTACGCTAGACTTGCACTCAAAGGTGACGAAGCTGGCAGACGCAGAATGATAGTTAGCAACTTGAGACTAGTTGTTAAGATAGCCAGACGTTACAACAACCGAGGTCTTGCCCTACTAGACCTTATTGAAGAAGGCAATTTAGGCCTAATACGCGCCGTTGAGAAATTTGATCCCGAACGTGGATTCCGTTTTTCTACTTATGCAACTTGGTGGATCCGTCAGACCATTGAGCGGGCTATCATGAATCAAACAAGAACCATTCGGCTACCCATTCATGTGGTAAAAGATCTCAATGTTTGTTTACGTGGTGCCAGAGAACTTTCCCAGAAACTGGATCATCCACCAACCGCCGAAGAGATTGCGGATTTCGTAGAAAAGCCAGTCGCTGACGTACGAAAGATGTTGCGTTTGAACGAACGTATTAGTTCTGTAGACACGCCCATTGGCGGTGGTCAGGACAAAGATAAAGCGTTACTGGATATCATTGCCGATGAAAATGAAACCAGTCCAGAGCAACAGCTACAAGATTCAGATATTAAGGAAAACATTGTGGATTGGCTCAGCGAGCTTAATCCAAAACAACGGGAAGTACTAGCACGTCGATTTGGCCTACTGGGTTATGAACCCTCAACCCTTGAAGACGTGGGTGCAGAAATTGGCCTAACGCGTGAACGTGTTAGACAAATCCAAGTCGAGGCATTGCGAAGACTGCGTACCACATTAGATCATCAAGGTTTAAATTTGGAGTCATTGTTTAGCAAAGCGTTTCAATAATAGTTAAGTAAATCAATCTTGCCAGTGCAGCCCATATTCTTTGGGCTGCCATTTTATCAGCCTTTGACTGCCAACCTATAAACCGCTAGTCTGACCACTTGCAAATTCATACTATGTTTGGCTATAAGGATTTTTTAATGACATTGCCCATCGACCATATTATTCAAAGCGTTCACGACGCATCGGCCGCTAATCCTTGCGAATTTACCATTCAACTCTCTGATTCATGGCATCAGGGCAGAACCGTGTACGGCGGCATCATGACGGCTGTTTTGCTGGAAGCCATCTCTGAGCGCATAGGCCCTGACCGCATCCTAACGAGTATTTCAGTTAATTTCGTTGGTCCACAAGACGGTGAACAGCCAATCAATATTGCGACCTCCATTATAAGAGAAGGAAAATCTGTCACCCAAGCCACAGCCCAAAGCACACAAAATGGTAGCATTGGAACGTCAATCACGGCGTGTTTCGCCAAAGCAAGGCCATCAGAAGTACATGTGGAAAGTAGCGAAAGCCCCAGCATAAGACCAGCATCCCACTGTTTCAACGTCCCTAAGGATTCTGATGTAGCCCCTAAATTTTTACAATATATTGATCTCGCGGTTAGCGACGGCGACCTACCTTTTAGCAACAGCCAAAAGTCGACCCTTGCTGGTTGGATGAAATATGCCGAAGCCCCTTCAAAAATGACAATGTCTCATCTTGTAGGGCTGATTGATGCTTGGCCACCAGCAGTACTTCAAATGATGCCAAAACCTGGTCCTGCAAGTACGATTAGTTGGCATTTAACTTTCCCTAATCAAATTGAAAATAGTGATGGCACTGAGTGGTTGGGATATCAAGCCACTACTCAATCAGCGGCGGATGGCTATGCACATACACTAGCAAAAGTTTATAGCCCGAAGGGAAAATTACTCGCTATCAGTCAACAAACCATTGCAATTTTTGGCTAGCTCAAACCGAGCTAAATAAACGTCAATAAAGTGTAAATGCTATGACAGGGGCACTGCAGCTCTGATAGTGTTAGAAAAAACGACCAGAGAAACAACAATGCACCTTCCATACACATTAATGACAGGTTACAAAAACATTTTTCAATTTGGCTGCCTAATCACTTTTACTGTGCTTTCAGTCATTGCAAGTAGCAGTATAGTCTGCGCAGACAATAAGGAAATTGAAAAGCCATTATCGATCATGGGCTACTGGTTTAACGGTGGCTGGCCCCACTATGACAGTACTGCAATGAATTATGTAGACGAAGTGGTGATATTTGCCGTCGCGCCTGATGCCAGCACTGGGGGTATTCAAACCTTTAGTCATGACGCAGAAAAAAACCATACAACATATATACGCGCAAGTGATAAACCGGGGTTGACCACGGAAATGATTACGACACTAGTAAATCATGCTAACGCGCAAAAAGTGTTAACCACCCTAGGTATTAATGGCATGGGCAAAAAGGAAGCTAGTTTTAATCAATTAGTCATCCAAGGTAATCAGAAAAAGTTTGCTGAAAATGTTTTAGCGCTGTGTCAAAAACACGGTATCTCTGGTGTCGATGTTGACTATGAACATCCCAAAAGCGCCGAAGATGTGGAATACTTAGGCGCTATATTCACTGCGCTACACAAGACTCTTTCGCCCCACAACATTCGAATAACCGGTGCGTTTGGCGTCAAAAATCCCCACGGAAAAGATTTCTTAGCTAAGTATCATCATTTGCTTGATCAAATCAATGTGATGAGTTACAAGGCAACGTTCAACGGCTTTGTACAACGGTTACAAGGACTAGACGCGTTGAACATTCCAAGAGACAAAGTGTTTGCTGGGATCGCATTTTATGGTAAGGATGGTAAAGCCAAATACTCCATGGATTATCGCGACATTGTATCTCACCCAGATTACACAAAGCCGCTGGATATCTATCATCTAAGCGACCCTAGGGACAGCAGTAAAAACCTTCGTCTGGTATCCTACAGCAGCGATGAAACTCTAATCAAAAAGTTAACTTATTTGCGTCAAAAACACTACGCTGGCGTGATGATATGGGCACTCAATCACGATCTCCCCATGAGCGACCCTCGTGCTCGCTTACCTTTTGTATACAAGCTCGCAAAACACGGGGCTGACTCCTTAACTACTCACTAGGATGTTGCTGTTTGGCTTGTTGCCAAACGGCTTCCATGTCATCGAGAGAGGTGTCGCGAAGTTTCACACCGCTCTCACTGAAATGTCTCTCGATATGCTGAAAACGATTGATGAATTTATTATTTGCAAGATGTAAGGCCCGTTCAGGGTCAACATCTAAATGGCGAGCTAAATTGACTACAGCAAACAGAAGGTCACCAACTTCCTCTTCAACGTGTTGCTGATTTTTTGGTGTCGCTGCCTGCGCTTCTGCAATTTCATCAACCTCTTCCCTCACTTTATCCACCACAGGCGCTAAATCAGGCCAATCAAAACCGACGGTTGCACATTTTTTCTGAATTTTAGTCGCCCGCATCAACGGCGCTAAGCCCTCAGGAATAGCCGACAAAATACTACTATCATCAACACCCGATTTGGATTTTCTTTCTTGTTTTTTTATTGCTTGCCACTGACGGTTTAAGCCTTCATCAGACATATCCTGTTGGGGCGTAGAAAAAACATGAGGATGCCTTCTAATCAACTTTTCCGTCATGGCTTGAGCCACTTGATCAAAAGTAAATGTTTGTTTCTCAGCGGCTAATTGGCTGTAGAACACCACTTGAAACAACAAATCACCTAGTTCAGCTTTAATATCATCCATATCGTCGCGATAAATTGCATCAGCAACCTCATAGGCCTCTTCTAATGTGTGAGGTACAATGCTGGAAAAGGTCTGCTTTAAATCCCAAGGGCAACCAGTGTCTGGGTCCCTTAATGCTGACATAACCTCGAGTAGAGATTGCATTCCTGATAGTGACTGTGTTTTCATGATTAATGATCCGACCGTTTTACATCCATTACCGCTTCGACAGTGCGTAAATGGTGGATGGTTTTAGACAATGTTTCTAAGTCTCTTACTTCTAAGATCATCTCTATTTTCGCCGAGTTGTCATGCCGAGATGATGTGCTATTCACGCCAAGTAATGTGACTTTGTAATTTGCTAAGATGGTGGTTAAGTCACGCATTAAACCGTCTCGGTCTAATGCATATATGTTTACCCGCGTTTCAAACGCGCCTTTTAATTGAGATGCCCATGCCACATCGATTAGACGTTCGGGATGCTCATTTCCAAGACTTTCGAGCTGTTCACAATCTTGTCTGTGCACGCTAATACCACGACCAACAGTAATATATCCTTGGATTGGATCGCCAGGTAATGGATTACAACATTTCGCCATTTGGCTCATCAAGTTGCCAACGCCCTCAATAACCACACTGTCTTTAGCTGACTTAGACGAGGCTTTTTTCTGCTTTAATCGCGGATCAATTTTTGGCTTAGGCGCATGACGTTGCTGCAGAAAATGAACAACTTGATTAATCCGAACATCGCCAGCACCAATGGCAGAATACAAATCATCCAAGGTATGAAAATTAAACTTTTCAACGGCATCATGGGCCTCTTTAAGAGGTACATTAATACGGTGAAGTTCAGTTTCTAACAAATCTTTACCTGCGTGTTGATTTTTTTCTTTATCCTGTTGTTTAAACCAGGTTTGAATTTTTGCCCGCGCGCGTGACGAGTGAATATAACCACTACTTGGATTCATCCAGTCTCTGCTAGGATTGGCTTTGTTACCTCTGAGCACTTCCACTTGATCGCCATTTTGCATGATGTAGGTGAGAGGAACAATACGTCCCTTAACCTTGGCTCCGGTGCAGGTATGCCCTACGTTACTGTGAATGTAATAGGCGAAATCCAATGGTGTCGAGCCAACGGGTAAATCAATCACATCGCCTCTGGGAGTGAACACATACACACGATCATCAAATACTTGGCTGCGTAGTTCCTCCACCACATCATCCGCATCTGATAATTCCTCTTGCCACTGCAATATCTTGCGCAGCCAATTGATTTTATCTTCAGAGCCAGAGCGAGTGCCGCCACCTTCTTTATACTTCCAATGAGCGGCAACACCCAGCTCTGCATCTTGATGCATCTGTTCTGTGCGGATTTGTACTTCAATCGTACGTTGTTCTGGCCCCAATACCACGGTGTGAATAGACTGATAACCGTTAGGTTTAGGTGTTGCAATATAATCATCAAACTCACTGGCAATGTGCTGCCAATGAGCGTGCACTGTGCCCAGTGCGGCGTAACAGTCTTGTAATCGGCTGGCAATAACTCGGACGGCTCTGATATCAAATAACTGCTCAAAACTCAGACGTTTTTTCTGCATTTTTTTCCAAATGCTATAAATGTGTTTTGGCCTACCGATAACGTCAGCTCTTATACTTTCGTCATTCATTGATTGTTGTAACTGAGCGACAAAGTCAACCATATACACTTCGCGCTCTGTGCGCTTTTGTTCTAACAATCCGGCAATTGATTTGTAGGTATCAGGATGTAGGTAGCGGAAAGAGAGATCTTCGAGTTCCCATTTCAATTGACCAATACCTAACCTGTTGGCTAACGGCGCATAAATACTTGCACACTCACGAGCAATCAACACACGACTTTCTTCATCATCGTGTTTGGCTTTACGTAAACTACATAGACGCTCCGCTAATTTGAGCACCACCGCACGAACATCCTCTACCATTGCCAGTAACATGCGGCGTATGTTATCCACTTGGCTATCGCCGAGTTTGCTCTTAGAACCGCCCTGTAGGGCTTTAATGGCATCCATTCTCATGGCTGCATGGTGTAATTCAATAATCGTGCTGCCAAATGTCTGTGCTAAACGTTCTGTATCAATGCCAACAGCAACACTGGTAGGTAATGAGAAGGCGGCTAACAGGGTGTCATCGTCCATATGGAGTTCCAGCAACACTTCTACCATGTGTTGACCGTCAGCTAACAGAAAACCATCAAGTTCTACCCACTGTCGCATAGTTTCCGCTGCCGCTGGGGCAATATTTATCGCTGTTAGCCACTGACTAAACGATAGTTTTCTACTGTCAACGCGTTTTGTTATCTCCATAACACCTCCTTACAGCAGTGTACTGTTCCATGATAGGTATAGAATACCTCACAACATATCAGCAATACAGAATTAACTGATACCAACTGTGTTAAATCAGTATGGTTAAAATATAGCGTAATATCCTTCACTTAGAGAGCTATAGATAAAAAAAGACACCAACCGAAGTCAGTGTCTTTTTAAACCCGCCATAGTCTATTGACTACGCTTAAAATGTTTTACGATACATTACTCTGCAGCAGACGTTATCACCGTATCAATAACGTGGATGACGCCATTAGATGCACTAATATCAGCCGTGATAACGTTACTTCCCATCACTTGCAATGAGACTGGAGGCAATGTTATTACCCACCATTTATCACCAACGCCTTCGCCCATGGCTTCACCAGCAGCAGTGTCACTTGCGTAGAGGTATAACGGACGTCCAAGGTAGGTTACCTGAACACTGTCATCTTGGCGAGTAATGGTTCCAAGACCAGGTATGTTATCAGTGCTATCACCTTCAGCTACCAATACTGGTGGCCAAACAGACTCACAACCGCCTGTGCATTCACTTCCATCGGTGCCAAGGTCGCTGTCGAAGGCATATACGGTATAGCCCGCCTGGGTTTGTCCCTTACCTGCCACTAAGCGCTGCTTGTCGGCATCATATGCAATGACACTGTCGTCAGTATTTGCCGCTTTGGTAAAGTCTACCAATGACACATCCAGCTTGTTTTCAGCTAATGTAGTGACTTGTTTACCAGACGCAGCGTACGCATCCACAGAAGAGATTTTAGCGCCGACTACGTGCTGTAGTAAAATTGACGAAAGTGCCGTTGGATCATCCAACAAGCTACTCAACACGTCATCTGGTAATTTATCAAACGCTGCATTGGTCGGTGCAAACACAGTCAGGCTTGCATCCGCATCTGCTAAAGCGCTGGTTAAATTTGCCGCGCCCAACGCAGTGACTAGGGTTGAGAAACGGCTATCTGCACCCGCTATGTCAGCGATGGTGCTAGTAGCATCAGCGTCTACACTTGCGGGCAAAATTACTTGGTCGATCGCGTGGATTACGCCGTTATCCGCTGCTACGTTGCTTATGATGACTTCGGCCGTGTTTATATACAGACTGTCGCCAACCACAGACAATGCCGCTTTATCACCTGCTGTAGATGCCATTGTGATGGTATTTGCATCGCTTTTAGCAACACCTACTGCCTGCTCTGCAAATACCGGATCACCGCCGAGTACGTGGTATAATAATACCTCTTTCAACGCATCTGGATCTGCCAACAATGCGTCTAACTGTCCTGCTGGTAATGCGTCAAACGCAGCGTTGGTGGGTGCAAACACAGTGTAACTATTATCAGCACTAGCTAATACGGTATCAAGGTCAGTTAGCTGTAGTGCAGTAACCAGTGTGCTGAAATCAGGGTTTGATGAGGCAATGTCAGTTAATGAGCCAATAGATGGTAAGGCTACATCGCCCACAACGACTGTATCAATAACGTGGATAATACCGTTTGATGCATAGATATCCTTAATCTCGACGGTAGCACCGCCGAACATCAAAGTACGAGAATCTTGGTCAATACTCACAGCAATTTCTGTCCCACCTAAAGTAGTAACATTTTCACCATTGGCGGCAAAAGCACCAATAGAATCAACCGCTCCTTCTACAACATGTTGCTGCAGAATCGCTGCAAGCGCATCTGAATCATTAAGAATTGCTTGGAATAACGTTGAGGTTGAGTCGAGCTTTAGGAAGGCAGCATCAGTGGGTGCAAACACCGTAAATGATTTTCTAACATCATCAAACGTATCGACGAGATCTGCTGCACTGAGCGCTTCAACTAACTTTGACAGCGTTGGTGTTTCACTCGCAATGGCCGCGATTGATTTTGTTCCTACTGTGATAGTGGGCGGCATGAGTACCGCGTCGATAACGTGAATGATACCATTGCTCGCCATAATATTCGTCACAGTGACTAACGCGGTATTGACGAATAGTTTGTCACCTGAGAGTGAAAGTCCAATTTTTGTTGTACCATTGCCGGTCCCAACGGCGGTTCCTGCGAGCGATATCGCCATCGCTGCGTCGACCTTTGACGTGAGGACATGGTAAGTAAGTATGGAGCTTAGCGCAGCTGTGTCGTCTAACAATGCTTCAACCGTTCCTTCTGGTAACAGGTCAAAAGCTGCGTCAGTCGGCGCAAACACCGTGAACTCGGCGCTATCATTCGCAAGGGTTTCGTCCAATCCTGTCGCAGTTAATGCGGCTACGAGTGTCGTAAAAGACCCATTTGCCGTAGCGACTTCGACTATGTTGCCAAGTGTTGGCTCCGGCTCAGGGAGTTGCACATGGTCATTGTTATTATTACTGCTACCGCCACATGCGATAGTGAAAACGGATACTATTCCGATCAGGGTTGTTTGAATTTTATTCATTATTCAGCGATCCTTGTGCTGTTATTTAGTTCGGATCTGGTTACGCCTTGACCAATTTATTTGATCACAAGTATTTTGTTACCACGTCACAACAAACAGTGGTCAAATCCATAAAATTAGTAGTACAAGACTTGTACATACTAGCCTCAACAAAAAATACGACTTTAAAAAAAATCACATAAAAGAAACAAAAAAATTACATAAAATTAAAAACCACGTGAATTTAAACTAGGAAATTAAGCTACTGACAGTTTTAACGATTGAAAATATCACTAACCTATGTGGCATCTTTACGTCATCAGAAGTGCAAAAAACATTGAACATCAAGACATCGCTTTGCATAGAAAGCTACTACCAAAAAGTCATCAAACTTGATAAATCAATCAGACTTTATTTAAATGAGACAGCCGTTAGAAATATTAGGTACAATCAAATAATCAACACCTTAAAGGTATTTAAGATCATGTGGTTTAGAAAAAAAACGCGCCTTTCAGTTATGCAATGGCTCAATCAATTT
>JBELHI010000012.1:16486-18406 GCA_042091475.1 Alteromonadaceae bacterium | reverse complement strand
CATGTGGTTTAGAAAAAAAACGCGCCTTTCAGTTATGCAATGGCTCAATCAATTTGAGCATCCATTTTTACCGCCCCTGTGGGTCGAAAAAATCGCTATCAGTGAGACAAAAAAAACACTACAAATCAATATTCCTTTTGCCTGCAACGGCCTGGCACAAAAGTTAAGAGAATGGATGTCAGCCAATCCTTATGGCAACGATAAACGTGAAATTTCAGTGAAACAATCAGTGATGGCAATGGCAACTCAGCAACCCCAACTACATACGGGTATAAAAAACATTTTGCTAGTGAGCTCAGCCAAGGGCGGTGTTGGAAAATCTACTACTGCCGTCAATATTGCCTTAGCACTGTCTTTGGAAGGGGCGAAGGTTGGTTTATTAGACGCTGACATTTACGGCCCGTCGGTACCTCACTTACTTGGTACTCAGGAAAAATTTCCCCAAAGCCCAGATAATAAACACATGCATCCGGTAGAGAAATTCGGTATTTACTCTCATTCTATTGGCTATCTTGTGCCTAACCAAGATGCTGCGGTTTGGCGTGGGCCAATGGCCTCCAAAGCGTTACAACAAATCATTGATGAAACCTTGTGGCCTGAGCTTGATTACTTAATTGTCGATATGCCTCCCGGCACCGGTGATATCCAACTAACCATAGCTCAGAAAGCCCCTGTGACAGCGGCTCTCGTGGTGACAACACCGCAAGATTTAGCGCTTATTGATGCGCAAAAAGGCGTTGCCATGTTTGAAAAACTGAATATTCCCGTGGTGGGTTTGGTTGAAAATATGAGCGTACACGTCTGTAGTAAATGTGGCCACGCGGAACACATATTTGGTGCACTAGGTACGACCGAGTTAGCTAACAAACACAACATATCGTTGCTTGCACAACTGCCATTGGATATTGCAATCCGTCAAGACTGCGACGACTCAACACCAACGGTGATAAACAGGCCAGAACATCCGGTAACTCAACAGTACCGCGAACTCGCTGGCAATATTGCGAGTAAATTATTTTTCGACGGCGAACCAGCGCCTCAACCTATCACCGTCAAAAACATTGTTAACTAGTGTGTTGTAACATTGGCCAACCACACAGTTTCGTAGGGTTGTAGCGATATAATTGCTGTCAGATCAACAATCTTTTGGCCTGACAATATATCATACCATTGCTTATCTGCCGACAGATTCAATTCACACAGGGAAATACCTTGATGCCAATCGGTGACATTATTAAGACAGTAAATGTGTTGTTTATCGTCCGCCGTTGTACGTAAATAACCAAATACGTTCGCACCTAGCTGCAGTGCAAACTGTTCAGCATTAGGATGAAACGCTGGTTGTTGTTTACGCACTGCAAGCATGCGTTTTAAATGACGGTATATGTGTTGCTGGCGATTATCTGGATCAGATAATGCCCCCAGTAATTCCGGGTAATCCCAGCGGTGACGATTAATTGAACGGTTTTGTCCCGTGTGTTGTACCTTTATTAAATCGTTGCCCGTGCCAAGTAGGCTGTGTATATAAATTGCCGGAATCCCTTCCATACCCAACATGATCCCATGAATACACAGCATACGCTCCACGCAATAATCATCTTTCCCACGCAAAGTACCGGTACATGCATCGGTTAATGAGATATTGATTTCGTAAGCTTTGGGAATGTTACTTTCGCCTTGACGCCATGAAATTTTTCCACCGAGTAATTGCATGGTATTAACCAAGGCGTCAATTTCATCAGGTCTTAACAATCCCTCGGCAGGCCGCAATCCGATACCGTCATGACTGGCAATAAAGTTTAAATAAGTGGTACCTGGCTGTGATTTTGGCATACTTAATACCCACTCAGTCAAATGGGTGCAGTCGCCACTAATCATAGTGTGGAGTAATAACGGTGGCAACGGGAAGTTATATACCGC
>JBELHI010000012.1:0-16386 GCA_042091475.1 Alteromonadaceae bacterium | reverse complement strand
TGAGCAAAATTAATTAGCACTTCAGGATTGCGAAAATCAAAATCTACTTGGTCATGGCTAAATGTGCACCACACCTGTCTTTCACCTTGGCCTGTCTGTACTTCCTTTAATAGCTCCGAGGTGCGGGGACGAATAACCTTGGAAAGATCTTCAGTTTTTTCCGCGGTATAAAAATAATCATGTCCGGTACCAGTGCCCCTAATAAAATTTTGAAACCAGGCACTTCGCGCTGAACAATGATTAAGAACCACATCAGACATTAACCGATACTCGTCGGCAATGCCTTTGATATCAGACCAAGCCCCCAATGACTCGTTAACACTTGAGTAGTCAATCACTGAAAAACCATCGTCAGAGCTATAGGGAAAAAAGGGTAAAATATGAACCGAGTTAATAATGTCTTGGCAATGTGCTTGCATAAACGTTTTTAGTGTACGTAACGGTTTTTCCCCCTCTTGTATCACAGAGTCACCATAGGTGATCAGCATGACATCTTGCTCTGACCATAATTTCTTGGGTGAGGATTCTGTGATATCAGCTTCCGTAATACAAAATGCTTGCAGTAACTCAGTGGCAATCTGTTGGTAATTCTTAGTCAGTTCAATCTCGTTATAGATTACCGACAACTGGTGAACTATCTGTTGTAACTGCGTACGCTTATCAGCCACTATTTGCACGAAGGTGTCTCCTGTTGGGAAAATGTTTGTCGATCACTTTCAACAGCATCTTTCAATTCTTCTAAAATATTAGGAAACGCACTTACAACCCGATTCCAAGACGGCATAAATGGCGTTTCCATTGGCTTATCCAAAAAGCTTTGACCTGCTGTCATAATATTTCTAGCGAACATTTCTACTGCTTTTTCTTCACTATGGATGTCTAAGTGTAAACCATTGATGATGGCATCATTGTGATATGTTTCAACAAAGTCTAACGCCAAACGATAATAGCTGGCTTTTAACGTTCTAATGGTTTCGCTACTAAAAGTACAGCCTTGGGTGGCTAATTTTCTAATCAAGGCTTTCGTAATATCGATGGACATTTTTGACAATCCGGCTGATGTATCATTAAGGGATACATCTTGATGCTTGTGATCATAAATATCTGCAATATCTGACTGGCACAACCGATTACTAGAATAATTGCGATGCATCTCGGATAAAACACCAATCTCAAGTCCCCAATCACTGGGGATACGAATATCATTTAACACATCGCGCCGAAACGAAAACTCTCCAGCTAGTGGGTAGCGATAACTGTCCATATAATCAAGATATTCACTTTCACCCACCACCTGCTTTAGTGCTCGCAATAAAGGCGTCACCAATAGTCGAGATACGCGTCCGTTTATCTTGCCATCGGCTACCCGCGCATAAAACCCCTTACAAAATTCATAGTTAAAATTGGGATTTGCCACCGGGTAAATAAGTCGCGCAAGTAGGCTGCGGTCATAAGTCAAAATATCACAGTCATGTAAGGCAATGGATTCCACCTTATTACAAGCCAATATATATCCCATGCAATACCATACATTGCGACCTTTACCCATTTCCTTCGGCGCCAAGCCCAGTGCGGCCAGCTTTTGGTCAATGGCTTTCAACCGCGGACCGTCATTCCAAAGCACAGAATGGGGTTGATTAAGGTCGCTAAAGAATTTTAACGCGTGCTGGTATTGGTCTTGGTCAGCTCTGTCCAAGCCAATCACTATCTGTGACAAATAGGGAACGTCGGCAAGATGAGTAACAATATTCTTGAGCGCAGGGCCCTCCAACTCGGAATACAAAGACGGTAATATTAATCCCATAGGTCGCTTTTTAGCGAAGCCAATCAGTTCATCTTCAATGCTTTCTACTGGCCTGCGTGATAAATTGTGTAACGTCGTCACAATGCCGTTTTGATAAAAATCAGCCATGAGATATGTCTCCAAAATGATACAAAAATAATTTTTCAATACACTCAGCCCAACCCTCGGGGCCGTGTAAGGTACTTGAATAAGTGTTAGCGTCTCGGGTTAAATTCGGCATAGGATTTACCGGTGATTTAATACGCACGGCAAAATCAGCCGCCTCAAGCATGGTGATATCGTTATGACCGTCACCCAAGGCAATGCTGGTATACTGCTGAGATGGATACTGGCGACTATACTCTGCTAATAACCACGTCATGGCGTCGCCTTTGCAACTGCGACCACCCACATGAAGAAAGCGCCCACCAGCCACAACATCAGCGCCTTTTTGATTAAATAACTCAATAAAAGCCGCTTTTTCTTGGTCGCTTCCTAACCAGTACAATGGCTCACCAAATTCACGCTGCTGAGCCAAACTAGCCTGTTGCTGTGACAACCCTGTTAATGCGGATAACCGCTCAGGCGACATGCCATGAAACCCCTCATAACAAAACTGATAGCGTCCAGACTGCTGCTGCAGTAAATTCAACCAATACTGGCGGGGGTGAGTGAATGCCTTCATCCAATAACCATTTTGGACAATGGCACCTTTGGGTTTTTGTGGGAAATAAGATAGCGGTATATAGACAACCGCGCCATTCTCGCAAATAAACGGTTCATTCATCTCATGAATTTTCCGCAGTGCTAGTAATTCCGCAAACGTTTTACTGGTGTTGGGGATCACGGGTACCTGTTTATTCTCAAGCATGTCCAATGTTGCTCTGGCACTGGTTAACTCATAACTGTGATGATCTAACAAGGTACCATCTAAATCTGTAAAAATTAATGGGGATTGCATAGACATTACCGAGTTGAAAATTGCACAATATTGCGGCATTCATCCACCTTCAACAACCAATCACACTGCTGCGGAAGGGTATCAATAGCGTGCAATGTTAAGCGCTGAAAATATTGAATAAATTCTTCAATTTGACTGTCAGACATGATGTGCGAAGACGCTGGCGCATATTGTCTCAACTTTTGCTCTTGCTGTAACCGCCATTTGTATACCGAGCCAAAGGACGGCGCAACAATCATTAGCCACTTGTCCATTAACTTATACAAGGGCTTGTAATGTTGATTAAGGCAGTTATTGACGCGCGTTCGCCACGCCCCTGTACTATCAAATTTCATTTCTAAATCATTGACCGGAAAACGTAACTGTTGCTCAGATTGAGGCTCTACCCCCCAGCACCATCCCTCAAGTAACACAACATCAACCCTGCCATTAACCGTTTGCCACTGAGATTCGTCATAGCGGTCATCAGTTGCTTTGCAAAAACGAGGTATATCAACAGAAACACCATTGGATAGCTTTTCAAGTACTGAGCTGAGTAGTTTAATGTCGTGAGTGCCAGGAACACCCCGGGTTTTAAATAATGGGTGATGTTTACCGATAACCAAGCGCTGAGCGCGAGTCAGGTAAAAATCATCAAGTGACATAACCACAGTCGACAGACCGCAAACTTTTGTTAAATAGTGCTGGATGAATGCGCAAAGCGTGGTCTTCCCAGCCCCCTGACAACCATTAACCCCTAAAAAAAACGGACGGCCTGACGCACCATTACAGTGCAACTCAACCTCGGATGCGACAGTGACAAACCATTTTCGTGCAATATCGACAAAGTCATTGCCGAGCTGGTGTTCATCAACAAAGTCTTTAATCATTGTATCTAACATATGAGCCACTCTCTTTTCATCGTTATTCACACCATATGCTAAAACAAATAACACATGTATTTGTACTGGTCTTACAACTTTCATGCCAGTGTTCGGAGTTACGTTACAATCCCTCATTAAAGGTTTCTGTTTGCGACCAAGCAATAGTGATATTAGAAGAATATGTCTATTTATCGAGTGGAAATTCTTTGTGACAGATTCAGTAGGTTAGAATTGACTATTATATAACAAAAATTAACTGCACTTTTATTTACATCAATGACATTCTTACATATATATTTAAAAATTATGTAATTAGTAAGTACATAGACATTTAGGAATAAAGGACATCACTATGAACGTTTTTGAAGATAATTCTTATGCCATCGGAAATACCCCCATTGTTAAATTGAGACGCGTTACCTCTGGTAACGTCTTTGCCAAAATAGAGGCCCGCAATCCCAGTTTCAGTGTCAAATGTCGTATCGGCGCCAACATGATTTGGGACGCTGAAAAGCGAGGCCTACTGACTGAAGGTAAAGAGATTGTGGAGCCTACGAGCGGAAACACTGGTATCGCCTTAGCCTTTGTGGCTGCTGCCCGTGGCTATAAGCTCACCTTAACAATGCCGAGTTCTATGAGTTTAGAGCGTCGTAAACTATTAAAAGCCCTTGGCGCCAAGCTAGTGCTGACTGAAGCACCGAAAGGAATGAAAGGCGCGGTCGCTCAGGCACAAGATATTGTTGCCTCTGATCCTGAGAAGTATGTGTTACTTCAGCAATTTGAAAACCCTGCGAATCCACAAATACACGAACAAACCACGGGACCAGAGTTATGGGATGCCATGGATGGAAATATTGATGTATTCGTTGCCGGTGTAGGTACGGGTGGGACAATTACTGGGGTTAGCCGTTATCTCAAGAACACCAAAGGAAAAGCGGTTGAATCCGTTGCTGTAGAGCCAACCGATTCACCTGTCATCACCCAAGCTAAAGC
This sequence comes from Alteromonadaceae bacterium, assembly GCA_042091475.1. GTDB lineage: Bacteria > Pseudomonadota > Gammaproteobacteria > Enterobacterales > Alteromonadaceae > CAXRGH01. The sequence continues at coordinate 11,786 of JBELHI010000012.1, read as the reverse complement.
GGGTCAAGAGCTAACCCCTGGTCCCCACAAAATCCAAGGCATTGGCGCTGGTTTTATTCCCGGCAATTTAGATCTAGATTTGGTGGACAGTGTTGAGCAGGTCAGTAACGAAGATGCCATATCAATGGCACTACGATTAATGAAAGAAGAAGGTATTTTAGTCGGCATCTCATCGGGTGCAGCGGTAGTTGCAGCTAAGCGTCTTGCAGAAAAACCTGAATACGCAGACAAAAATATAGCCGTTATATTGCCCAGTGCAGCCGAACGTTATCTTTCTAGTCCATTGTTTGCTGACGAATTCACAGACGCAGAAAATCAGCAGTAACTAAACATTTGACACCTGCCACAACAGTGGCATTGGACGAGAGATGAGCGACAAAGGGCGAGTTAAATAACTCGCCCTTTTTTAGTTAACTATGTGCTCTTGTCTGATGCCAAAAAACAGCGTTCAATATTTGTAACATCATCATCAGCGCCAGAACACACTTAAGCAACGACGTGTTGTGAAACTTAAACACAGCTTGTCTTCAGTGGAACCATTCTCTGGCATGTGTCACAGCATTGGCGATAAGACCAAAGACATACCCATCAGTTACCCTGTAAGTCATGTATCTTCCCCGACGCTGTTTTTATGAAACATAGATTTTTCAAACACTTAATGCAAATGCTTTTTTCAGGCAACAAAACCACAAGGCACTTTACTTTTTCCGTATTTAATACGACACTGCAGTCAAAGGACGTAGCAGGCTCATTATTCATGTTTAAATCAACACTTTCATTATCAATCTATTTAGTTGTAGCACTGGTGGTTTTTACTGGCTGTTCTGCCGATGAAGACGTGGTCACCATAAAAAATGGTAAAGTGATGAACCAGCGCTCACCTGAGTATGCGGCGTTGAAGTTTTTTGAACACATTTATAATGATCCAACGATTACCGCTGCGCTCCCCTATTGCAGCCAAAGCTTGCAAAAAACCATTAAGCGCTATCACAGTAATAAGAATGTACAACGCCACGTATTAAACCTGTCTTATGATAATGTTGATATTGAAGTCCATTCTGGGGAAAGTCGCTTTGAGCAGATATCGGGAAAACGCTCTACTGTTATCCTTCACTTCTCTGGTTTTTTACACGGTGATAAAATTGACGACATTAAAAAAGTAGAACTTTCCAATAACAATGACCGCTGGATGATTCAACGTATCAGTGCCTACCCGTACTAATCTAGATATAGACGAGCCCTTATTAAATGAATTGGGCCCGTCTTGGCGGCGAGTTTACTAATTATCTTTAATTAACAATACTTACTGGGATCCGGCTTTCTACGTTCAATAAATGCGTTCATCGCCTCTTGTGCCGCTTGCTGCTTTAACAGCTCCCCAAACAGTACAATTTCGTCATCAATGACTTGCTGCGTGCGCGGATCTTGCATTAAGTGTTTGCTTTGACGTACTGCCTCTTTCGGTAATGATGCCAATCGGCTTGCTGTTTTATCAACCTTTGCGCTTAACTCATCATCTGATGCTAATAACCCCGATAACAATCCCGCGGTCATGGCTTCTTGTGCATCAAATGGCTCTGCTAACAATAACCATTCTGTCGCCTTACGAACCCCAACAATATCAGCCATGCGCTGACTCGCTGCGTATTCAGGACACAGCCCCAACTGAGTAAAGGGCATAGAAAAACGGCTATTGCTATGGGCGTAAACAAAATCACAATGTTGCAATAACGTAGTCCCAATACCTATTGCCACACCTTGAACCTGAGCAATCACAGGAACTGGGCACCGCAATAACGCTGTCATAAAAGCAAGGGTATACTTAAATGGTTCGGGTGATGATTGATTGGCTAAGAAATCATGTAAATCGTTGCCTGCTGAAAAACTGCCTCCAGCCCCCGTAATAACTACCACGCGCACATCGGGATTAGCTGGAACCTCAGCGAGTATGTCTGCACATTGACGATACATTGCTTGAGTAAAGGCATTCTTTTTATCTGGACGGTTCAACGTAATACTTAATATATGATTTTTACACTCATGTAACACATGTTCCACAATCAATATCCTCTTATTAATGGCTGAGATAACAGGAATACTTTGACTCACCATAAAAAGCCATTTATTTTAAGCAACCTAACAATACAAACGAATGAAATTCAAACACATGTTTAACTTACCACTAGAAAAACAACAATACCATGCCCCACTGACAACAATTATTATAGCCGTGGTGTTATTTTTTATTGGCAGTTTTGTCCACAGTAGTTTGGACGACGCACTGGTCTATACCAGAGTGGGTGTTGAGCAAGGTGAATGGTGGCGTTTCATCACCGGTAATTGGCTGCACTCCAATGCTTACCACTTGGTACTCAATTGCGCGGGTATTTTTTTACTGTGGGCATTACACGGCGATTACTACTCCACCGGGCATTATCATCTGATGCTATTCTGTTTTTGTCTTGCGGTCACCGTTAGCCTATATTTCTATGACCCCAGCATGAGCTCCTATGTAGGGCTATCTGGAGCACTGCATGGCTTGTTTGTGTGGGGCGCCTACCATGACATCCGCCACGGCTTAAAAAGTGGTTGGCTATTATTACTCGGCATTGGTATCAAAATAGTTAATGAGCAAATCAGTGAGCCAAATGAATCGTTGGCAGGCCTTATTGATGCGAGAGTCGCGATTGATGCACACCTGTTTGGTGCCTTGATTGGGGTTGTATGGGTATTAGTTGCATATTTAGGTCAGCGATATAGACACACGTAAAGCATTCATACTTTATTGGTTAAGCTAGAGCAAGTGTTACGGCCCTAGGGTATAGTTAGATCCTCTGTTATTTGAAAATCCAAGCCCTTTAGGCGCAGTAAACGTTTCCGTTAGCTGTAAACCGCTACACTTTGCGCCCAGTGCCACGTAAACTTTGAGCTCAATCACATGATTAGTTATCGTAGATAATTTCTATAAAAGCCGAGAGAAAGCACCCAATTGAAATAACCATCCAACACAAACAGACAACAGTAACCATCCAACAATACACAAGGTAATTAACACCTTATGACAGTTTCCACTGCTTACATCAGCTTCCCCCATATTTTCAGGTTGTTCTTCTGGCGAACGAGCACTCGCTTGTTTACGTTTTTTGTCCAGTACTCGCATTTTTGCCTTGTGCTGTTTTTTATATTCGGCAATGCCTTTTGCTATGCCTTGTGCCACCAAGCGAGTTTGCTCCTTGGTCTGCCCTGGCCTTTGATTGGCTTTCGCTAGTTGTTGAGCATCAGACTCAGTTTCCACGGACGTTATGTTACTTTTTTTACCCATATTTATTTCCAAATAAACCAGTCATTTAATAGTATTCGGTCAATGTTTAATTCAATTGACCTATAACAGTTGTCATCACGTTAACAGCCTCAAGCAGATCATTCTAGGCATAAATTATTGGTATGCCGAGCCTGTGGGGCATAGAAGTGTCATTCAACAACGTAAATTAACAGCGTTAGTTGACCGTTGAGTCCCTTGAATTTTTATGTTTCGATGGGACTGCCTGAGCGATACGAGATTAATTATTGTTGCTATGCGTAATAGACTTGAATTTCAATGCTGTCTTAGTTAGCGTTAACATGAGTAAGAGAAACCCGGTTCGGAAACCAAAACATGGCTGTTTTACATTAATAACATCCGTTTAGTATTGAATATCGTAAACACAAACACATTCACCAACGAGACCTAAAAATATGAAAAAAATCTTATTGTCAGCCCTATTATGCGTGAGTACTTGCGTACTAGCTGAGACAGCTCCTGCCACCTCTGCGGCGACAGTAGCACAAGCTGAGTGCCCGTCCGCACTGAAATTTATTAAACGCAAACTTAACTCTCAAGACACCGTAAATTTATGTGAAAGTTATCAAGGAAAAGCCATACTTATCGTCAACACGGCGAGCTACTGTGGGTTTACTAAACAATTTACAGGCTTAGAAGCGCTGTATCAGAATTACAAAGACAAAGGCCTTGTGGTACTTGGCTTCCCGTCAAACGATTTCTTCCAAGAAGACGCTGATGAAACTAAAACTGCAGAATTGTGCGAGAAAACCTATGGAGTGAAATTCCCTATGTTTGAAACTGTTGCGGTTCGCGGCAGTGATGCAGATCCGCTTTTCCGTATTTTAGCCAATAAATCTGGCACAACTCCCAAGTGGAATTTCTACAAATACTTGATTGACAGCGACGGACAAACCATCACCAGTTTTTCCTCTCGGACCAAACCGTCAGACAGCGAGTTTATCGCGGCCATTACGAAAAGCTTACCAAAAAAGTAAAGCCCAAAAAAAGACCGCCATACAATGGCGGTCAATATTACTAGGAAAACAACACATCGATTGCGTTCATACACTGTCCCCACCAAAACACAAAGTTCAATAGAGCTAGTTCGTTAAGCACAAATCGCTATCAACAATATTAATGTAACCCAAACATTTACGCTGTTAAATCACCATAAATAATACATAAGAGTAAAAAAATACACCTAACTCAAGCATGCAAGCGCTTGGGCAAAGTCGTTAAGTAAGTCGTCAGGATCTTCTATTCCCAAAGAAAAACGTAGCATGCTATCGTTAATTCCCATTTTTTGTCGCAATTCTGCACCTGATTCATAAAATATGGTTGATGCAACAGGTAACCCAAGACTTCGTGTATCGCCTAAATGCGTCGCATTTAATATCAATGACAAATTATTCAAAAGTTGATGGGGATCCAAACCGTCAACAAGATCAATACTGAGTATTGCGCCAGGATATTTAAACAAGGTTTTAGCGCGTTCGTAATGTGGATGGGAGGGTAAGCCCGGGAAATATACCGCGTTAACTTTAGGATGCTGTGCTAAAAACTCAGCTACTATCTGTGCGTTACTGCAGGCTCTTTCCATACGTAAAGCCAGTGTTTCCATCCCCACTGAAATGGCGTGTGCCGTGTCGGCAGACAAACAGCCTCCCATGTCACGTAAACCTTTTTTCTTAACTTGATTCAGGCCCCACGTTGCTGGTGGCTGGGGTTTTACAGTTTCTGAAATATTAGGGTAATGTTGCCAATTAAACAGTCCTGTATCAACCACAGCACCACCCAAGGCATTTCCATGGCCAGCAATATACTTAGTCAAAGATGACACAATTAAACTGGCTTTAACTGAAGAACAGTTGAATAGATAGGCGGGCGTCATGGTATTATCCACGACAAATAAAATACCCCGCTGCTGACATAATTCACCAATACCCACTAAATCAGCCACCTGCGTCACTGGATTTGCAATGGTCTCAGTGAAGACAGCACGTGTATGGGGTAATATTGCTGCCTCAACCTGCTCTGCAGAAGTTACATCGACTAAACTCACTTGAATACCAAGACCTTCTAATGTTTCCTTAAAAGACGCCGTATTACCAAACACATATTGACTCATTACCAAATGGTCACCGGCTTTTAATAAGGTTAACAAGGTTGTTGTTATGGCAGCCATTCCTGAGGCAAACGTCAAGGCGCCAACGCCCTTTTCCATTTGCGTCAACAAGGTTTGTAACGCAGCAATGGTGCCGCAAGATTGCCGCGCATAAGCATGCCCTGCAACTTTACCTTGAAATACATCTACAAGACCTTGTATGTCTTCATATTCAAATAAAACAGAATTGGTACTGGGATGATGTACCGCGCCGTTTTGCGGGCGATTTAACAAACGATCAGCATGAACAAGTCGTGTAGTGAATCCGTCGTATTTCAATCTGAGTTACTCCTTTGGTTCTACATAAACACTTGCAATGCCGACAGAGTAACAAAAAAACATCAAAATATAAGCCCCGACCAGTAACCAACAAAGTATACCTAATTACTTTTTATTGCTGTACATAGGCTTTGCTATTGGAATGGTGCAGGAATAGCTAATTAAGTTACAAGTGTCATAGGGTAAATATAAGATAAAAGTCACTGGTTCGACTGGCACAAACACCGCCTAAGTGGCATACTCGGGAGTATATTGATATTTAATACAAAGAGATAAGAGGCGTTTATGTTCGAGGTGTTACCACAGTTACCCGCTGATCCTATTTTGGGATTATCTGCTGCATTTAAAACAGATACGAGTGCAACTAAAGTTGATTTGGGCGTTGGCGTTTACAAGGATGAACAAGGAAACACACCGATATTATCATCCGTAGCAAAAGCGCAAACACGTTTACTTGAGCGTGAGACATCAAAAACATATATTTCGCCACAAGGTGTACCTGGTTTTGTTGATGGTATGTTAAAGCTGTTGTTGGGCAATGATAACAGAGCATTACTCAGTGACAGAATTGCAGCCGTGCAATCCCCTGGTGGCTGCGGCGCATTGCGTATCTTAGCGGAACTATTAGTCCGCTGTGATAAAGATGCTACCGTTTGGGTCAGTGATCCTACATGGGCAAACCACATTCCTCTACTGGGCGACGCGGGCTTAACTATTAAAACATACCCGTACTTTGACACCAGTGACGGTAGTATCAAATTTGAACAAATGATTGATACCCTAAAGACCGCTAAAAAAGGCGATATCGTACTTTTACACGGGTGTTGCCATAATCCAACAGGTGCAGATTTAACACAATCTCAGTGGCAGGAAGTTGCGAGTGTATTACTGAGCAATGAACTACTACCTTTTGTCGATATTGCTTACCAAGGTTTTGGGGAAGGCTTGGATGAAGACGCCTACGGACTTCGCCTACTCGCCAGTAAAATGCCTGAAATGGTGATTGCCGCATCATGTTCAAAAAACTTTGGCCTATACCGTGAGCGTGTAGGACTGGCTGCCATTATCAGTAAAGACAGCCAAACCCGTCAAGTGACTCAATCGCAAATTCAAAGTGTGGCGAGGGCGATATACTCTATGCCACCATCATACGGCGGTGCCCTAGTAGATATCATATTGAACGATGAGAGCCTGAAAGCTGAATGGCAATCTGAAGTTAAAGATATGCGAGAGCGGATGACCAACTTGAGACATTTATTAGTAGATAAGTTGCATGCCAACGGTGCCGAAAGAGACTTTTCTTTCGTCAAAAAACAAAAAGGCATGTTTTCTTATTTGTGTATTAGTGGTGAACAAGTCAGGGCCGTTCGTGCAAGCCACAGTGTCTACTTTGTAGACTCAAGCCGCGTTAACATTGCAGGCATTAGCCAATCGAATGTGGATTACCTTGCTGACGCCTTAGTCTCAGTATTGTAATCAAATACATCAATAGCCTGCGCCCTCGCGGGGCAGGCTACATATTGTTAATGATGTTCGTCTAATCGCTTTAGTTCACATATGATATGTTGGTTCACCTGATTAACAGAATCTACCAAATTATCAAAAGAAGCTGATTGAGGAGAATAAGTTTCCTCACCATCTATCTCAGATAAAAACCGTCGAACTGCAATCATAAGATGAGCTAACGCTTCTCGTTCTTCTATTTCTGTCATAGTTTGCTCTCGATACATCATATTAAAATACTTCTAATTGCGTAAAGTCATTTAACTATAGCAAAGCATTTATGGCGCACTAGTTAGCTATTAGTCTACACATTGCTCAGCCTTTAACCACAACGACTACTAATTAATCAAACGGTCATTATTCTTCGATTTATTGCTAAATTTACCTTGCGCCATAGATATTCATGGGTATACTACGCCCATCTCAGAGATACTGAGATTAACGGACGCGGGATGGAGCAGTCTGGTAGCTCGTTGGGCTCATAACCCAAAGGTCGTCGGTTCAAATCCGGCTCCCGCAACCACCGTTACCCTCACAATATTTTATATGTCAAATTTCAGCAAGTAAGCAAAAAATAGTATTTTTTATTTCATCATTAAATGATGGATTAGATATTTTAATTGTAGCTCATTGCCTCAAAATCGATTGCTAACATTCAATCAAAACAACACTATTGAAGGCTGCCCACTGTTTAGTCTACACTTACGATAACAATCATTTAAAACTTAGTTCATGCTACTGTTAATTGTATTTGCTTTTATTGCACTGTTTTTCTCATTTGTCTGTTCCGTTTGTGAAGCCACTATGCTCTCTATGTCGGAAGGCTACATTGTATCTGCGTCCAAAGGAGATACCGCTCACGCTAAGCGATTAGCAGCATTAACAAGTAACATTGACCAGCCGTTATCTGCAATCCTTACTCTCAACACCATCGCCCATACGGTTGGTGCAGTGGGCGTAGGCGCACAAAGCAGTGCTGTATTTGGTGAAGCATGGATGGGAATAACGTCGGCGCTACTCACATTATTAATACTCGTTTTGTCAGAAATTGTGCCAAAAACTCTAGGCGCTAATCATTGGCGTGCACTAAGTCGTTACGTGGTGCCAACCACATATTTATTGGTCATACTACTTAAACCACTGGTATGGCTCTCCCATAAAATTACGCAAAAAATGGAAAAAGCACCCAGTGACCAACAAAGTGCTCGTAGCGAGTTACAAGCATTGGCTGAGTCAGGACAAAATAGCGGTGTACTAGCGTCTCAAGAAGCCACCATACTAAATAATTTGTTCAACCTTGAGCATTTGACTATTCGCAAAATCATGACCCATAGAACCCGTGTTTTTGCTATATCTGAAAATGATAATATTGAGCAGTACTTTCAACGACATCCACAACACCCGTATTCAAGAATCCCACTCTATGAGCACGACGATGCAGAACATATTAATGGCTACGTTTTAAAATCAGACTTATTTATTGCGCAAGCTCGAGGTGAAAATAACCTACTGAAACACTATAAACGCAACATGGTCACTGTGTTATCCTCAATGAAATTAGCTGTCGCGTTACAGCACTTTATTAGTGAACGGGCAAAAATCATGTTAGTGGTTGACGAATATGGTGGCCTCGAAGGGATCCTCACCCTTGAAGATATTGTTGAGAACCTTATCGGCGCAGATATTTGGGACGAGCAAGACGTCACATAAGTTACGTGGCGTTCAACCTTCCGCTACTTACAATATAGGCTTAGACGGCCATCAACTTTTGCTCGCTCAGAAGCACTTGAAACAGACTTGATCGCTGAGTTGAGCACGCGAATCACAGGCTCATCAGTGATACATTGCGCCTGAATATGCGTGATTACCTTTGTCAGTTCATAATCACTACCAATACTGTCTGCTGCCAAATCAATCAAGGATATCAAACTAGTCGGAGATATTTGAGACAGAGGTAAAGCCGTGATCGCACGCTGCATTTCATAGTCGCTACCAATGGTAGAAATTAATTTAATTAATGGGGCAAAACCGTCTTTAGTGGTCACTTTACTGGCAATATCACTAACCAAACGATACGCTTCGTAGTCAGAGCCGATGTCGAGGCTAGCGTCAATGATGTCTCTCATATTAAGGCTGTTATCACCGTGACTAAGTGTCGACAGTAACTGATATTTCTCATAATCACTGCCAATACTCGCGCTTACTTTGAAAAATGCAGCATGTACCATTGGGTCTATTGGTAACGCAGGCGCCAGTTTTTCGAGCACTCTCCTTGCCTCATAATCAGAGCCTAGTGACGATAAACCATCTAATAGTAGCAGCCAATGGGATTGGCTAGTAATCCCTTGCTCAGAAACAAAATAGGACGCTGTTCGCCGTTGCTTATAATCACTATGGATGTTTGATATTAGCTTAATGACTTGAGTGATTTGCCGCGGTGACAATTGTTTTAACTGACTCACAGATTTTAAATAGGCCGCGGCAGTTTCGTCATTACTGGCAAGCTGCGCTTGCGCAATGGCACTATCAATAGTTTGATATCGCACCAAGGCGGTAACTCTCGCCTCCGCCAATAATGCTGTATTTGTAAAAACTCCGTCCATATATCTCTTGATAATGTGCGGTGCAGCTGCCCTTTCCTGTCCCTGAGCCGTATGTATATATTGCGTTTCGTCCAACACTTGTTTTATTAACAAGGACTCATGGCGGCTATCATCTGAAATGGAGATCACGCTATTAGCAGTCATGCCTGTCAGGGTATAAGTGTCCTCAGAAAATACCAGTGGCTCACTGATATCGGCCAAAATAGAATAGTCAACTTCGCCATGCTTGTAGCTCTTTTTAAGCACAACCACGACATCATTCCCATTGGTCTCTATGTATTGATGACTAAGGTGATGACTGCAGCCACCCATGGCGCTTACGATAAATAAAACGGAAAAACATGTTACCAATTTTTTAACTACACGAGTCATTACGATTACCCTGATGTTTTATGCAATTAACACTGAGTGCAGCCTCAGAATTTATGTCACATTGACGTGAATTTTTTGACAAAGCATTAGAAATAGTACAATTAGCGAAATTAAGAGATAACTTTTTACGTGAAATCATACCCTCCGAACGGGCACAATATACCATATAAGTAGCCGCGACCACACGAAAAATCAGAATTCCTATGAGCTGCCTTTTGATACCTTGGATCACCTATATGCTATGAATGGAAGGGCAATGTGAAGCTTGAATTTTTGGAGAAGAAATTGGCGGAGAGAGAGGGATTCGAACCCTCGTTAGGGGTTAACCTAAACACACTTTCCAGGCGTGCGCCTTCAGCCACTCAGCCACCTCTCCGCAGACACTCGATTGAGTTGCCGTATGATAGGGAATAACATCCCGTTATTCAAGTAAAAAACACCCTTATACTGTTGTTTGGGCTTTATTTATACAAACAGAGTGTTTTATATCAGTGGTCAATCTCAGATTACTTTTGAATTTTAAAATTCAACATGCGGTTGAGGGGAATCAATGCTTGATGACGTAATTCATCATCAACAAAAATCTCATGCCCCTCACCGTCTAACAGAGCCTTTTCGATGGCATCTAAGCCATTCATCGCCATCCAAGGACAGTGGGCACAACTTTTACAAGTGGCGCCGTTACCGCCTGTGGGAGCTGCCACAAATGTCTTTTCAGGACACAGTTGCTGCATCTTGTAGAAAATACCTTTATCTGTAGCAACAATAAACATGTCGTTGTCCATTGTTTGTGCAGCCTTGATGAGTTGAGACGTAGAGCCTGCGGCATCGGCCATTTCGACAACACTGGCTGGAGACTCCGGATGCACCAGAACGGCCGCATCAGGATAAAGTGTTTTCATGTCCAATAACGCTTTAGCAGAGAACTCATCATGGACAATACACTCACCGTCCCACAACAACATGTCAGCACCTGTCTGCTTATTGATATAAGCACCCAAGTGTCTATCCGGTCCCCAGATTATCTTGTGCCCTTCTGCATCCAAATGATCTACCACTTCTAAGGCAATACTTGAGGTTACTACCCAATCAGCACGGGCTTTAACCGCCGCTGATGTATTAGCATAAACTACGACTGTATGATCTGGGTGTGCATCACAAAAGGCCGAGAAGGCGTCTATTGGACATCCTACGTCTAATGAGCAGGTAGCTTCAAGATCTGGCATTAGGACAGTTTTTTCTGGACTGAGGATCTTGGACGTCTCGCCCATAAATTTCACGCCCGCGACGATCAAGGTCTGCTCGTCAGCCATTTTGCCAAAACGTGCCATTTCTAGGGAATCAGAGATACAGCCACCAGTTTCCTCTGCTAACGCTTGTATTTCATGATCAGTGTAATAATGGGCGACTAGTACGGCGTTCTTTTCTTTCAGCAAACACTTTATTCGCTCACGGTATGCCTGTTTCTGGACGTCAGTGAGCACTTTTGGCTTGGCGGGAAATGGATATTCAATTTTAGTGGCTAGCTGCGCTACAGTCATGA
>JBELHI010000011.1:38814-50095 GCA_042091475.1 Alteromonadaceae bacterium | reverse complement strand
CCGACGAATATTCGAGTGGCATGCCCCTATTTTAAGCCTGAAAATAATAAAACGTCGCTTGTACCTGACTATTTTTTGCATGAGACGAATGAGTGGTTGGTGTTTCCTCATGAGTTAACCGGGTTGTCGAAAGAAGAAATATTAGCGGGTAAAAGTGAAGTACAGGGATTAGAAAAATTATTGTAATTCTTAAATATTTGCCTAGGATTTAAACAAGCAGGACAGGGACGTTTTGTCGATATACTTTTTATTGATATTTTTTAAATTGATACCAACCAAACGGCGCTTCAATGACGCTATAGCTGAGAATTGTGAAGAGTAACCAATGCCACTCAGTTCCCCATATTTCAATTGGTGTTCCATGATACTTCAGTCCAACGGCTATGCAAACAAGAGTTACCACGAAAACATCAGCAATGGCCAACGCGCGGAGTGTTCTGATAGCCAGATGTTTGATAGCAAATCCGTAAAATAACAATATAACAAGTAGATTAAATAAAAGAATACTAGTCGCGGGTGTCATTAAACAATCTCACTCATTGAAATAGAATTTATCATGGTAGGTATAAAGCCAATGAGGCGCATAGACCAATAGCATGGTAATGATTACACCATTGAACATGGCTTCAGGAAAAAGCAGTAATGGTGTGATAATGACGTAATTATCCATTACCAATTGCCACGCGTACAAGCCGTCAACCGTATAATAAATACTTAATAGCAGTATTTTTAGCGCGATACTAATAGCGCCAGCTAAAAAACCACAGACAAAAATATAAATAAATGGATTTTTTGGTAAGCGGTGAAATGACCAGGTATAAATGGCATAGCACACACCAATGGGTAGGTAGTTGGCTAACAACAATTTAATAGCAAATAATTGCACGTCATAAGCCATAAACCAGTGCGTTAATAAAAACGCTACGGTTGAAACAATAACGGCCCAACGAAAGCCCAATATTAAGGTAACTGCCGATAGACCAAGGAAGTTAATATCTAAACCAGGATGCAACTGTGTGTGAAATGACCATAACACACACATCCCAATGAGACTGGCAAATATACGATGTTGCATAGTACTGCTGACCAATGCGTATTTTACATTGGTCTTTTTGACGACTACCATCAGCAAAGTGAAACAGGCAATAGTAGCAAGCAGTTGTATGACGGTCATAGCAACGATGTTTACTTATAAACAGCCCAGATTGGCGCGTGATCAGATGGCTTTTCAATGCCGCGCAGTTCGTAATCTACGTCTGCTTCCATACAGCGCGCGTGTAATGATGGAGTCGCCATAACCATATCGATTCTAAGTCCTCGGTTATCATCGAAACCACGTGAGCGATAGTCAAACCAACTAAACTTGTCGTCTGTTGTAGGATGAAGCGCTCTAAAACTATCCGTAAAGCCCCACGCCATTAATGTTTCCATCCACTCACGCTCGACGGGTAGAAAACTACACTTCCCCGTTTTTAACCAGCGCTTTCTATTGGGTTCGCCAATACCGATGTCTGCGTCTGTATGTGAAATATTGACGTCGCCCATCACAATAACGTCATCATCATTGGTATGATGAGTGGTCAGATGTTCCATTAAATCTACATAAAACTTACGCTTTGCCGGAAATTTCGTTTCATGATCTTGGCTTTCACCTTGTGGGAAATAGCCGTTAAGTACTCGAATAGATGTACCGTCGTCGTGCTGAACGGTACCCATGATCATACGTCTTTGGGCATCTTCTTCGTCAGTAGGGAAACCGTACATCACGTCTGCCAAAGGTTTTTTGGACATTAAGGCAACGCCGTAGTGCGCTTTTTGTCCATGGAAATAGACGTGGTAGCCCATAGCCTCTACATCAGCGAGGGGGAACTTTTCATTATCAACTTTAATTTCTTGCAGGCCAATAATGTCCGGAGAATGTTTGTCTATGAGTGCCTGTAATTGATGTAGCCGTGCGCGGAGTCCATTGATATTGAACGATACAAATTTCATAAAAAGTGTGTCCATATAAATTGATGATTATGCCAAGATGATAGCATTGATAATGCCTTGAAAACAGCTTAAATGCCCACTCTAACCATGAGTATTCAAGTTTGCTATATCTCCATTAGAGTAATGCTAAGTTTGGTTAATTAATGGTATCATATAGCGGTTATTTCAATTTTTTTAAGGAAACGAAACCATGCCACTTGTTCTTACTGATGGTGAACGTAAACACATTGCCGGATTTGAACCTGAAGAACGTGCGGAATACTGCATTGTTCAGTTATTAAAACACCAACAAATATTCGGCTTGTTTGGCACTGATGGTTGGATAATGATGGAAGCCGATGAAGACGTTTGCTTCCCAGTGTGGCCAACGGCTGGTTTTGCTGAGGACTGGATGGGGGATCAATTTGATAATGTTGAAGCCAAGGCTATTTCATTAGAAGAATGGTTTCAGCAGTGGTTACCAGGTATGGACGGCAATGGTACTCACATTCTTGTATTTCCTGTCGGTGATGAAGAGGAAGGTATCATCCTTTCGGCACAAGAATTTATGGCATGTTTAGAAGATGACGAAAACGAACAAGAGTCAGAATCTTAGTCTATGCACGGATTAGGTGATAGCCAGCCCAAAATAGCGGTATATACACAAAATATACCGCCCATATCACCTTATGATAATGAGCATATTATTCATCAGATAAATGCGGGTGACATAGCTGCTATTAATCTTCAATGCGGCAATGGTTGGCGCAAATTGTTTAATGTGTACGCAAAGTTAGTTTTTGCCATGAAATGGCACAAGCTCAACACTGAGCAGCAATGCTGGCAAGACTATCGCGATCAGAGTCTTTTACAGTCAGGTAGCGGATCACAGTTGGTGTTTAGTATCCCAGAGCAAATAGTCAAGGATAGACTGCATATCATCATGGGTAAACACTTTGCCTTGGAAAGCTGGTTGGCAAACAAACTCTGCTGGTTAGATCCACAGTTTGCGACGTTACCCAATTACCCAGTGATAGTCTGTCCGTATTTTGATTATCGTCAGCTGACCAACGGTCATATTGTTCAATTGGTCAAATATATCCAACAATATTGTCTACCGTTTATAAGTGATTCACGGAGTGTCCATCATCATGAAGTCAATTGAAACACTGCGCAGCGAGTTTCCGTTAATTGTTAATCAAAGCAAGCAAAATAAATTAGTCTACTTTGATAATGGTGCGACCACACAAAAACCGCAATGCGTTATTGATTCCATTAGTCACTATTATGGCCACGATAACGCTAATGTTCATCGTGCATCTCATGGCTTAGCGATTGAAACTACACAGCAATTTGAAAGAGCTCGTGAAACAGTTAGAGAGTTTATTAATGCACAACACAAAGAAGAGATAGTATGGACCAAAGGTGGTACTGAAAGTCTCAATGTTGCTGTTTCTCTTGTTGCCCAATGTCGTCAAACCAAACACACGAATATTGTTATCTCGGTATTAGAGCATCATGCCAACTTTGTGCCTTGGCAAGTATACGCACAGCAGAATGATCTTGAATTACGCATTATTCCCGTCAGTAGTACAGGTACGCTAAATGTCACCGCAGGCTTGAGTTTAATTGATACTGGTACACTAGCGGTTGCTATTGGACATGTCTCTAACGCACTGGGTAATATTAATCCCGTTGACACATTGATAAAAAAGGCAAAAGAGGTGGGAGCATACAGTGTCATTGATGGTGCGCAAGCTGTTGCCCACATAGCCGTTAATGTTCAAGCTCTAGAGTGTGATTTTTATACTTTTAGTGGTCACAAGCTGTTTGCGCCTACTGGTATTGGTGTATTGTTCGCAAAACGCCAATTACTAACTCAGTTACAGCCATATCAATATGGTGGTGAGATGGTATCAAAGGTAACTAACAGCGAAACAGCTTTTGCTTCCCTTCCTTACAAGTTTGAAGCAGGCACCCCTAATATCCAAGGCGTTTTGGGATTAGCCAGGGCAATCGAGTTTATATCTGATTATCCATTGTCGTTACGACAAGACCATGAGCACAGCTTAGTTTCACGTCTAATATCGGGGTTACAACAGGTCAGTGGTTGTCGTTTATTTGGTGACTTAGAAAATCGTATCGCGACGGTATCCTTTGTCATTGAATCCATAGATAATAACGACTTGGGCCTGTTATTGAGTCGCGATAACATTGCAGTAAGGGTAGGGCATCATTGTGCTATGCCATTGATGAATGCATTGTCCTTACCAGGCACAATACGCGCGTCTTTGTGTGTCTATAACACCTTGGCTGAAGTTGATCATTTTATTGAGTGTTTGTCGAATGCCGTGGTTACCCTCAAGGCGGCGGACAATGATGACGAGTCAAAGCGAAGTGAAGAGCTCAAGCCTCGCTTAAGCGCATCGAAAATAGGCAGCTTGGCTACTAAAATCGACCAAGCTGGTAGTTGGGATGAAAAATATCGTCAAATTATGCTAGCGTCAAAATCCCTTAACACGTTAACAGAAAGCGAGCGCCATAGTGGCAATGAGATTTTTGGCTGCGAAAGTCAGGTGTGGTTGTCCGTTGGTATTAATGATGGAAAGGTTTTTTGTCAAGGTTATGCCACCGGTAAGATTATTAGAGGGTTACTGGCGGTAATGTTTGAACAACTAGACGGCCAACCTATTGATGAGGTCTTGTCTTTTGATATTATCAACATTTATCAGCAAATAGGGTTGCAACGGCATTTGAGCGAAAGTCGTGGTAATGGATTATTAGCTGTCAGTAAAGCCATCGTCGCTCGATTGAAGGAATATTGATAACTTTAGTTATTTATTTTTCCTGAGGGCTCGCTCAATCAGCTTTTTTTGAACACGGGCCGAAGCGGTAAAACCAAATGTGGCAGTGACTGCTACAGAGGCACCAAAACCCGTATTACAATCAAGCTTAACACTGCCATCTGATAAATTTTTTGTTTCGCAAACGCTTCCGTCTAATTGTGGATACTTTAATTGTTCGGTTGAAAATACACAATCTACAGCAAATCGACGTTTCGGGTTTTTACTGAAATTATATTCTCTGCGTAACCAATTTCTCACTTTTGAGGCCAATGGATCTTGTGTAGTTTTAGCTAAATCACCGACAGTGACCTGAGTAGGGTCAGTTTGACCACCAGCGCCACCTATGGTGATGATGGGGATTTTTTGTCTTTTGCAATGGGCAATCATTGCCGCTTTGGCTTTGACACTGTCGGTAGCATCTACCACATAATCAAATGACTTCAGTAGGTAGTCTTTAACATTCTCGGTTGTAACAAAATCTTCAATCAGGTTTAAATCGATATCAGGGTTAATATCTAACAGACGTTTTGCCATTGCATCAACTTTAGCTTCTCCAACAGTGGAGGATAGGGCATGTATTTGACGATTGATATTGGTGGTGCAAATATCATCGAGATCAATCAGAGTCATACTGCCAACAGCGGTCCTGGCAAGTCCTTCAGCTACCCAACTACCAACTCCGCCAATACCCACAACACAGACGTGACTCTGTCGCAGAATATTCGTTTCTATGTGGCCATATAAACGTTCAGTGCCACCGAATCTTTGGGAGTTTTCAGACATACAATTTAACCATAATAGATGAGTTTTTTATTGGTATAGATGAGAATGTTTAGAAAGTCTAAGAAGAGAGATGGTGGAGGGGGCTGGATTCGAACCAGCGAAGGTAGAACCGTCAGATTTACAGTCTGATCCCTTTGGCCACTCGGGAACCCCTCCTCTATCTGCGGGCAATATTACCAGATAAATTACCTCTGTAAATAAAAATATTCATTAAAGTGTTTGTTTGGTCAGTCGATAACCAATTATGATAAAAAATAGGTGAAACGCTTGGAATTTGTACAGCTAACCACAGCCACGCATGATGATCATGAGATAAAGAGTAATCTTTGTCGAGTAATGAGTGCGTCTGATGATCCTAGTTTTCGATTATTGCTAGCCATGTTGCAGCAGGATTCGACCGAGCGGCCTCAATTAAAACAAAAAGCAGAACAACCCACCGACAGTAGAGAACGTTTTTTAAGCAGTCTCGATTATTATCCAAAACATCCGTTACATGCTTCGTCAACTGATTTCCAACGACAAGAACGGGCAGGGGCCTTCGTGCAACAGCAGCAATTGGCGTCAATGAAGTTACAAGATGCTATGTTTCCGCCTGCGTTATCATTATTTAATGATAGTCATCGCATACCTGATGAAATAGTAAAAAATACGGATGTCCATCAGCAACGTAAACACGCAGCCGCAGCAACAGAAGCATTCAAGAGTATTGCTGATGATATTGAAGTACACGAACCATTGTTACACGACATGCTAGAAAAGCTGAGTAACAAGGAGCTGTTAATTAACGATAGGCTACATGTTGTTTAACCCGACAACGGTCATCGTCCACAACATTTTTTAAATTTTTTATTGCTTCCACAGAGACACAGGTCGTTTCTACCAACTGTCATTATGCCACAGTCTTCGTGTAAATCTCCGTCAGTGTAAACCCAACGCTGTTGTTCTTTCTGAAATCTTGAAGTCTCGTGCAACATGTAAAATTGTTTGTTCAACTTATACGTAGCGACAAATTCAACGACGCCTGATTCAAGGGACTCCTCGTGATGACGAATGTCTAAAGAACACCACTCAACGCCATTATCACTTTCCTTTAAGTCAGGAACTGACAATTCGCGTATTTGTTGTTGTCCATAAGTGGCTAATATATAGTCATACCGCTTAAGGGCATAAGCACAATACCGAGATGCCATCAATTTCTCGGGTGATGGGGGTGCTTCACTTTGGTTATGGTATCTTTCACAACAATTTTTATACTCAAGTTGACTACCACAAGGACAAGAGCCAATCATTCAACAGTTTTCCGATGATTTTAAAAACTAATAGTTTACCACGGACCATTCAAAATATTATTCATTTTATTGTCATTTACACCGACATTACTGCCAACTTTTAGATTGATCAAGATAACACCCAAAGCGCCACACTTCTTTTGTAAACGGATAGATTCTAGACGCGACAATTGCAAATCCTCAACAATAATTAAATGGCATTGTTGTGACTCTATGACTTTTTCTACCCATAAATATTTATCAGTTTGAGATTGTGGTTTCAACTGAACAATGGGACAGGTCTTATCTTGCCAGCGTAAGGAATTAGATATGACGTATATCCATTGATGATTACTTTGTTCCTTATAAATGAGTGTCTCAACAAATTCTTTTGAGGCCAGTGAAAGCTCCATCATTCCATGATTATTACTGCTGATATTTTGATTTGTTTTAATCATAACAATTCCACCTTTGCGCTGTGTTTTTATACAGTTGATGTGGTAACTGTATATTTATACAGTATTGCAGTCAAGTTCTTAATGATACTTTTTTAAACAAATTGGTGAATAGATTCATTGGTAGGCATGTAAACTGTTACTGGGGGGCATGAAGGTACTGTAATCATCAATAGAAACACTGCTTGATTGACTGCTTGCGATGAGTTGTGTGCTTTATAAAACAAGGAATAAAGACTGAAGAAAAGTGCTGATGGCTTTGATATCACCAACACCAATAACAAATGGTTAGGAAACTGGACGTCTAGGAATGTAGAATAACGTGATTGATTATGCCACAAATAGTTCTTTGTAAAGCTTAACGGCGTAATCGTCAGTCATTCCAGAGATATAGTCGCAGATGACACGATAGCCTTGATTATTGTCATTGGCATCAGACCATCGTTGCCTGGTATTTAACGGTAATAGCCGTTTGGGGTCTGAGGCGAACGCATCAAATAACCCCATAACAATGCGCTGTCCTTTAAATTCTGCATGCTGAATTTCTGGTTGTTGAATAACTTGTCGAAATACGAAGTGTTTAAATAAATTGAGTGCTTTTTCAAAACCTGCTTGTAAGCTGGCATTGTATTTTAGTAACGGTTCTTCAAAATTTTGGTCAACAATAGCAATTTCAATTGCGGTAACGAAAGTGTTTACCAGTGCCCCAATGGCATCTTTTCTGTCGTGGTTATGTTCGCTAAATAGTTGTTGGCTCAGAGTATCAATATGTTGACTTAACCATGGTATATCCATTGCCTTGATGGGGGATGAAACATCTGACATGAATAACTCTTGTTGTATAACACCTACAACAATCGCGTCTTCTAAATCATGGATACTGTAAGCAATGTCATCTGCCAACTCCATAATTGAACAATCAAACGATTTAAAACGTGTTTTAGCGTTTGTACCTTCTATTTTTGAGAATTGAGTGAAGCGCGCAACATCCTCTGATGACAAAGGCGCCAGTAGCCAATCAAAAATTTGTTGGTCGTCGTCATAGAGACCTTTCGGTGGATGCCATTGACTGACTTTTAGAAAACCTACATTATTTTCGTTTTTGGGTGTGGTGAAATGCTGTAGTGTGTTAATCGTATTAGGGTATTTGGTAATCCCTAAAATAGATCGTCGGCAGAAATTCATACCGTGATGGAGGGAGTAAGGCTCCAGCTGAGTCACTATTCTGAAGGTTTGTGCGTTCCCTTCAAAGCCACCATGTTGATACATTTTGTGGTGGAGTGCTATTTCTCCACCGTGACCAAAAGGTGGATGGCCAATATCGTGGGAGAGACACAGTGCTTCTATTAAGTGGTCATTTAATTGAAGTGAACGGGATAATTCAGGCTGCTTTATTCGTAGTTGTGCAGCTATACCTTGACCAATTTGCGATACTTCTATGGAGTGGGTCAAACGCGTGCGGTGGAAATCACCATAACCCACACCTAATACTTGTGTCTTAGACTGCAGTCGACGGAAAGCGGCAGAATGTAAGATCCTAGCTTTATCTCTCTGAAAAGGTGAACGATGATCGCCTTGCCGAACGGACACATTATCAAATCTTCGTGATAACCATTCTTTATTTAAATCATTGTTCATAGTTCACATTCCTAATTTAGCGCTGCAAGTGATGTGCGACAAGTTTTCAACTTTTACAGTAAGTTGGGTATAGTTTCAACCACAGAGAATTTTATCACTAGAAAATATTAAACCGATTGTATTTAAAATTCGTAATCCAACCCATCTAGCAATAAAAATGCGATTAATATTGCAAATGATATTGATTCTCATTACAGTTGGGTTATACTGCGAAGCGATTATAAACACTCTCAGGGTTAACGATGAAAACTATATTGAAACATTCTAAATCTAAAATTGCTTTATCTGTTTTATTATCATTAGGTCTAACTGCTTGTGGCAGTGATGATGACGATGACACAGCCCCGATTGTTGCGCCTGTGAACGTAGCACCAACTGCTATTGCTTTGTCTAATACGACTATAAAAGAAAACGCCAGTGGTATTGTCGTTGGTGAATTATCTGCTACTGACAGCGATGATGACGAAGGTTTCACATATACTGTGAGTAATGACGCTTTTGAAGTTGACGGTTCAAGCCTGAAATTAAAAGCTGATGCTTCTTTCGATTATGAAGTTGAAGCTGAACAGAGTGTTGCGGTAGATGTAACAGTCACTGACAGTGCAGGTAATCCGTACACAGAATCGTTCACTATCACGGTAGAAGACGAGCTTGACTATTATAGTTTTCCTAGTGCATTTGTTGACGATGATTCAGTCGCTTACAGTGGTCAAGTGGCACGTCAAATGTTAATTAATGAATTGACAAACTTCATCAATAGCGAATTAGGTGACGTTACCGCATTTACAAACAACAACACGTTTGACGCGGCAGATATTACAGCATCTGTTATGGCAAAATTAAACAGTTACTACGAGCCAGATACTGATTTATACGCTGAGATCTCTGCGGCTGAATTAACGACCTCTACTGTGGTTGAGAAGTTACAGACTACGCTAGGTGATATCAGCAGTAGCAAGAAAAACTTAACGGATAAGATCGCGGGTAATGACGCAAAGAGCCAATATAAAGATTGGAATACAGTGTTTGCTGGTTGGGGAGCAGAGGGTTCAATCACGCCTGAGCAACTTATCAAACATTTCTTTGAACAGCTTGCTGCGAACGCTGCAAAAGTGTCTAACGGCGAAAGCCTAGTCAATGTTTTAGGTAATAACTACTCAAGTATTTATGTGACTGCAGACGGTGTTGACCTTAAACAAATGGTTCAAAAAGTATTACTAATGACGGTTGCTTTCTCACAGGGTGCTGATGATTATCTTGACTTAGATCTTGTTGATCCTAATTCTGCAGGTAAAGGCGTATACGCGACCAATGCTCGCGATGGCGACAAAAACTATACTAAATTAGAGCATCAAATTGATGAAGGTTTTGGTTATTTCGGTGCAGCACGCGGTTACCTTAACTATAGCGACGACGAAATCAAAGCAGCTAAAACAGGTATTGATCATAATGGTGACGGTAAACTTGATTTACAATCAGAGTTCAACTTTGGCCAATCGGTAAATGCTGCTAAGCGCGATATCGGTTCAGCAAACGTTTACGATTTCAGCGCAACTGCAATGAATCACTTCTTACAAGCACGTAAACTAGCGAGTGACCTTGCTGTTAATTCTCCTGCAGAACCTACTATTAGTGAGCGTCAAGCTATCTTTGCTCATACTAAAGCAGCCGTTCTTGCTTGGGAAAATTCAATTGCATCGTCAGCAGTGCATTACATCAACGACACTATTGGTGAACTTGATAAATTAGATACTGATGATTTTAACTATGCCAATACAGCAAAATACTGGTCAGAAATGAAGGCGTTTGCTATTGGTCTTCAGTTTAACCGTCATACGCCGCTTGCACATGAGCGTTTCGTAGAAATGCACGTGTTGATGGGCGACAAGCCAGTACTAGTTGGTGCTGATGATGTTGCTGCGTATAAAGCTGATCTATTAAAGGCTCGTACTATTTTACAAGATGCTTACGGTTATGACCAAGCATTGGTAGAAGCGTGGTAAGTTCATAGCAATTTGTAATTGTTATTTTTAGGTTAGCCCTTTGGGCTAGCCTTTTGTGTTTTCTAAGACAGGTGAAGAGGTTGAATGATGTTCAATTTTAAATTAAATAAATTGTCTTCTGCATGCTTATTAATGATGGGAACATTAGTTGTTGCTCCATTAACAGGTTGCGGTAGCAGTTCAAGCAGTGATAGTGGCGTTGACGATTCAACTACTGTTACAGATCCGAGCGGGTCTACTGATTCTTCAGACTCAAATGATTCTTCAGATTCAAGCGATTCTTCAGATTCAAATGATTCTTCAGATTCAAATGATTC
>JBELHI010000011.1:28786-38714 GCA_042091475.1 Alteromonadaceae bacterium | reverse complement strand
GATTCTTCAGATTCAAATGATTCTTCAGATTCAAATGATTCGAGCGCTGATGGCACATTTGACGAGCGAGTGTTGTTGACCCACTTAGTTGACAACGTTATCGGTGCCGCCTACGACGATTTTCATACCCACGCGGACGCTCAGAACTCGGCCGTTTCTAGCTATTGTGCAGCGCTTGGTGCAAATAACGAAGCAACATTAAAAGCAGACGCTCAATCAACATGGCGTGCAGCGATGAACAGCTGGCAGAAAATAGAGATGATGCAGTTTGGGCCATTATCAAGAAACGAATCTGAATTACGTAACGCCATTTATTCGTGGCCGTTACAGAACTCATGTGTGGTTGATCAAGATGTTTTGAAAGCACGCAGCGATAGCGGTTTCGACGTTTCATCTCGTCAAAATCAACGTAAAGGCCTTGATGCACTTGAACATTTATTATTTGTTGAAACTACAAGTAATACTTGCTCGACGGGGATTGGCGTTGAGTCATGGTCAAGCTTGAGTAATCAAGAGATTGCAGCTGCTCGTTGTCACCTTGCCGAATTGGTTGCAGCGGATATAGCGATATCAGCAGACAGCGTAGTGTCTACCTGGACAGCTGAAGACAGTACCGAAAATGCGACTTATTTTAAAACAGTTTCTGATACGGATTTACACTCTGCAGTTAACAAGATCACAGATGCTATGTTTTATTTCGACACCGATACAAAGTCTGCCAAGGTTGCAGTTCCGTTAGGTGTAAAGCTCAACAACTGTGGTGACGGTGTGGTTTGTGTTGAAAACTTAGAGTCTCGTTTAAGTGCCAATTCATTGGATAATATCAGTAACAATATCCAAGCATTAAAAATGATGTTTACTGGTGGTGAAGCTGCCAGCGATATTGGTTTCGACGATTATTTAACGGAAATTGGTGAAGCGGGTACATCGACTGGCATGATAGAAGCGATAAATACTACCATTAGCAGTATTGATGCGCTCGATATGACATTGGAAGCAGCATTGAATGACGAAGACAATAAACCAAAAGTGGAAGAGATTCACAGTCAAATGCAAACAGTTTCATCACTGATGAAAACTGAATTTATGGAAAAACTAAACTTAGAATTACCATCTACAGCAGCCGGTGATGGTGATTAATCGTTACTAAATTGAGGACACCTTGTTTTATGAAAATTGATCGGATTACTGCCGCGGTAACCTTGGCGTTGAGCGCTTTCTCTGTTTCTGCCGTTGAAATTGTGGAAGCTGGCGAAGGCTCGGCGTCTGGTATTGAGCGAGTCAGTATTGTTGGAAATAAAACGGATTCGTTGGAGATATTAGGTTCTACGTCTATCATTGGTCCAGAAGAACTGGAAACCTTTGAGTTTGACGATGTTGCTCAAATTTTGAGCCGTGTACCCGGTGTCAATATCCGGCAGGAAGATGGTTATGGTTTAAGACCAAATATTGGTTTTAGAGGAGTAACACCTAACCGTAGTAAAAAGATTAATATTCTTGAAGACGGCGTCCTTATAGGCCCAGCGCCATATTCCGCGCCGGCAGCTTACTATGTGCCTATGATGGCAAAAATGTCTGCGGTTGAGGTGACCAAAGGCGCAGAGATGATCAAATACGGACCCAATACCGTGGCTGGCGTATTAAACCTGGTGACACGTCAAATTCCAACGGCTTATGAAACTGAAGTTGAAGTGTCAGCGGGCAGCGGTGGCTATCAAAAATTAGGTGCTTATCACGGCGGCAGAGTGGGTGATTTTGGCTACTTAGTCGAAGCCATTTCACTCAGTGCAGACGGTTTCAAAACGCTTGATAATGGCGGTGACACAGGCTTTGAAAAAACAGACTTTTTAGCTAAGTTTAACTACCGTTTCAATGCATTTGACTTTGATCATATTGTAGAGTTGAAAACCTCATACGCTGATGAATTATCCAACGAAACGTATTTAGGTCTGAGTGACGATGACTTCGCTGATACGCCTTATCGCAGATACGCGGCGACGCAACTGGATTTGATGGATTGGGAACATGAACAGGTACAATTGAGCCATGAAATGATTGCCAGTAACTGGGATATGACGACACGTTTATATCGTAACGACTTTGAGCGTAGTTGGTCAAAAATAAATGGTATGCGTGCCAATCAAGGTGGTACTCCTCCCAGTTTACAAACGATTTTGAGCGATCCTCTTAGTTATCAAAACTATTATGACGTTCTCACAGGTAACGAAGACAGCTCAATATTGGAATTAATCGTTATTGGTGACAATGCGCGGGAATACTATTCGCAAGGTATTCAGTCTGACATTTCTATTGATTTACCTTTATTAGGCAAAGAACATTTCATCAATGCAGGTATACGGTTCCATGAGGACGAGATTCAGCGAAATCACGTTGAAGATGACTTTTTAATGCGCTCTGGTGTGATGGAATCAGCAGGTGTAGCGCAACGGGTTGGTACTACCAACTTAGAGAATAGTGAAGCATTTTCTGCCTATATACAGTCACAATGGCGGTTTGATGCTCTGACGTTAGCGGTTGCAGGTCGCTATGAGTCAATTGATGGATATGCATTGAATCGATTGTCGGGAGAGTGGCAATCAAAAAGTGATTCGGTATTTTTACCTGCACTAAGCGCACTATATCGTTATAGCGAAAAGCACGCCTTTTTATTTGGTGTACACAAAGGTTTTGTTCCTACGAGTCCTCAACAATCACCCGATAAGGAGCCTGAGGACAGTACTAACGTAGAATTAGGTTGGCGTTATCAAGATACCGACATGGGGGCTGAAGTCATTGCATTTTATAACATGTACGATAATCTTGCTGAAACCTGTAGTTTGTCGGCGGGTGAAAATTGTACCACTAATATTGATGTCCAGTATGATGCAGGTGCGGTTGATGTGTACGGTCTTGAAAATTCGGTCAATGGCATAATTAGAGTGAGTCAAGGCGATTTAGTTCTGCCTTGGTTTGTGTCCTATACCTATACTCAATCTGAATTTAAAAATAGCTTCAAGTCGGCTTTCAAACAATGGGGTGATGTTACCGCGGGTGAATCATTACCTTATTTGGCAGATCATATGATCAGCGCAGGAATATCATTAGAAATCGATCGTTGGGATGTTTCGTTACGTATCAGTCATCAGAGTGAAATGAAAGAAGCGGCTGGCGAGGGTGTCAATTTGTCAGGCGTCTCGACTGAGCCGTTAACTATGATGGATATCAGTGCAGGTTATTCTGTGTCTGATAAAGGTCGCGTTTATATGAAAGTAGATAATGTTTTTGATACCATTGAGGTTGTTAGTCGGAGGCCGTACGGAGCGCGACCCAATAGACCCAATCAGGTTTTTGTGGGTTACAAGCACCAGTTTTAATGAATCGGAGTGAGTAGTGGACATCATTGAAGTTAGCGTCCAAGCATATCATCATGCTTTGTCCGTTTTAGGTTACTTTAGTGATGCCACTAAGCGCATTTACTGGATTTATCTTATTGGCTCTGTGGTATGCGTTTGGTTATTGATTTTGTTTTCGGCCCACTACAAAAGCCGCTCATTGGTTTCATTATTATTTTCTCCAAAACTCTGGTTGCATTCTTCGGCAAAGCAAGACTATTTACTATTTGTTGTTAACAGGGTTATTCGTGGTTTATTCGTTGCCCCATTAATTATTACAATGGTACCCATTGCCATATTTGTTTCGGATACACTGGAGTCGATGATCCCAATAGGCGTTTTTTCATCTGCTCCTGATTGGTTGATCGTTGCATCGTTTACCACAGTGCTTTTTGTCTTTGACGACTTTTCACGTTTTTTTCTACATTTTCTGTCACATAAAGTGCCAATGTTGTGGGACTTTCACAAAGTTCATCACAGTGCATTGGTATTAACGCCAGTGACTGTGTATCGCATTCATCCTTTTGAATCTTTTCTGTATGCCTCGAGAATGGCAATAGCCCAAGGGATCGCTGTTGGAATAAGTTATGTTTTGTTTGCTACTAAACTTCATGCTGTTGATATTTTGGGGGCAAATGTGTTTGTTTTTGTGTTTAATCTCTGTGCCTCGAATTTACGTCATTCTCATATTTGGCTTTCTTGGGGCAACTTGATGGAAAATTTTTTCATCAGTCCCGCCCAACATCAAATGCACCATAGCCAAAATAAAGGCTATTATGACTGTAACTTTGGTTCAGCATTAGCTCTATGGGATAGACTTTTCGGCACTTGGATAGTAGCACCGAAACGTCGTCCATTAATTCGCTTTGGGACAAAAGATGGTTGGCATAAGATGCCAGCAATAGCGCTTTATGTATTGCCTTTCAGGGATATTTTTAGACGGGTAAAGTCGTTCTTTGTAGGCGCCCAAAAAAGGCTAAAAACTGAAAAAAATCAGTGATTTGATTTGTCAATACCAGCCAATTGATCAACAGTAGCATTACAGCTGCTAATGAAGCTTGTCATAAAGTATTCTACTGCTGGTTGCTCTTTTCTCAATTCATCCAGCTTCTTATCAAGTTTTACTTTGACATGCTCAAACTCAACATTACTAAAGCGTAATTCGTTCAATGCTTTGATATAAGCAGAAATAATATCGGCGGCTTTTAGTATCCGTTTGTAATTCGGATCGACTTCATTTTGGACGATCAAACCTTCATAATAACCTTGCAAGAATTGTGGCAACGTATTTAAACATTCTCGTTCGGCAAGCTCCTCCAATTTCTTAAACTCTTTGGTAAATTCAGGCGTTTGATACTTGGTATTAGAATTGACGTCTTGCATCTTAGTCTCACTCACTTCATGAAATAGTGCTAGGGTTGCACTTTTTTCGGGATTGAGATCATCATTGCTTAAATGATTATGAATAACGGTCAGCAGATGCGCTATAACAGCGACTTGGTGGCTATGTTCACTGACATTTTCTTGCACATGGGTATGCATCAATGCCCATCGTTTTATCAGTGACATTCGTGTTATCCAGGCAATAAATGTGCTTTGTTGACTCATGGGTTATTCCTCTAAAACGTGTTGAGTATAATAGCTGAGAAAGTGTTCTATTCTCTGAATAGCATCAACTAATACGTCAATAGACGGTAAAAATACTAGTCTGAAATAAATTCCCTGATTGAGGTTAAATGCAGAACCATTAACAAGTAGAATTTTTTGGTCTTTTAACAGGTCAAGTATCATTTGCTCGTCGTCGTATATTCGATAATGGTTGGTATCTATTTTTGCAAAGCAATACATGGCTCCCTGAGGTGTTACACAGCTGACGCCAGGTATTTTATTGAGCATTGCCGTTGCTATGTTTCGTTGCTCTTTTAATCTGCCACCATCGACAATTAATTCGTTAATACTCTGGTATCCTCCAAGCGCTGTTTGAATAGCGTGTTGACAGGGTACGTTGGCGCACATTCTCATAGCTGTCAACATAGTAAGGCCTTGACGGTATCCTTCCGCAATTCGTTTATTACCGCTTAATAGCATCCACCCGGCTCTGAAGCCCGCGACTCTATAATTCTTAGACAAGCCACTTAATGTCACTACAAATACGTCGTCCGCGAGTGCCGCAATACAATGATGCTTAGCATCGTCATAAAGGATCTTGTCGTAAATTTCGTCACTATAGATAATCAAGTTATATTTCTTGGCAAGTATGACCACTTCTTTTAAGAAGTCCTGACTGTAGACAGCACCGGTAGGATTGTTAGGATTAATGATGACTAATGCTCGGGTACGATCAGTGATTTTATCCTCTATATCTTGTAAATCTGGGGTCCAGCCGTTATTTTCATCACAATGATAGTGAATAGGAGCACCTCCAGATAGTGACACTGCCGCAGTCCAAAGCGGGTAGTCAGGTGAAGGGAGTAATACTTCATCACCGTTATTGAGCAAAGCTTGCATCGCGACCATGATCATTTCGGAAACACCATTGCCGATATAGATATCATCAACTTCTATATTCTTTATTTGCTGCTGTTGATAATATTGCATAACGGCAACACGTGCAGAGTAAATGCCACTGGCATCGGAATAACCTTGTGCAGTAGATAAATTTCTGATGACATCCTTTAAAATATCATCCGGTGCATCGAAACCGAAAGGGGCAGGGTTACCAATATTAAGCTTTAATATTCTGTGACCTTCTTCTTCCAATTTAGATGCTTCTTGAAGCGCTGCCCCCCGGATGTCGTAACAAACATTGGCTAACTTATCTGATTTATTGATCATTGCCATTCCTGCATTATTTACCATTCATTGAGACTAATACGCATCGTCTTCATTGTTAACTCTTTTTTGCATTAATTACGTGTGGCAACCGTGTTTAAGTTTCTCGTTATTATCAGACTGACAAAAAAGTTTATGGGGTTGTATGAAAAGTGTTCTATATTAATGTTAATTAAATGTGAACAAAACGTAATATTAATGCGTAAGGAAATTGACATGCAAAATAGAAAACCGTTAGAGGCGATGACCATGCAGTATCAATTTTTACTTAGCAGTTTAGTGAATAGCGACCATATGGTAAAGGCGTTAGATAAGTTAGGTATCAAGGATGACGATGTACATTTTATATCCGAAAACAGCTCGGATTTTTCGGGCCATCACATACACCAGGCATCAATTTTTGAAGAGCGAGATTTGTTACACAGTTCCTTGCGTATGGGCGCTGTCGGTTTAATAATGGGTATTTTAGTCTGTGCCTGCGTTACGCTCGCGCAACCTTACGGGTGGCAGCCGACGCTGGTCAACTATGCTTTTTTCTGTCTTTTATTCATTGGATTTGGCGGTTGGATAGGGGGCTTAAGTGGTATCAGCCACCGAAATTATCGTATTAATGAATATCAATCTGATCTCGAACAAGGAAAGGCTTTGATGCTCGTTTACACAGACGAGTCACACGAACAAGCATTGAAAGACACGGTGGTGTCCTCATTTCCAGACACCAGATATCTTAGTAAAGCCCCTCACTTTGACAACCCTTTAGTAACTACCAAAACGGTTGAACTTGACCACTAGGAGATTAGTTATGTCTCAAAGAGCAAAAATAGTACCCACGGAAACGATCGTCGACAGCAAGATTTCACGCGTTATAGCGTGCAAGCGTTTAGACATTGGTGACCCGTTAAAGTGGTTGGCATTCGCACTCAATGACTTTAGGAGTGCGCCTTTATTGAGTTTATCTTTTGGACTTATTTTTGCCGCTATTCCTTTGTTCATTACGTTTCTTGTCGCTCAAACTGGCTTTCATTTTGTCGCAATGCCTGCTCTTATTTGCTTTATTTTACTTGGCCCAGTGCTTGCCGCTAGCTTGTATGATATAAGCTGGGAGTTAGAAAAGGGACACAAACCCTCGTTGTTACATAGCCTCAAAGCGATTAAACGTAATGCGGTGAATGAATGGGCGTTTGCCGTTCTATTATTGCTACTAATGATTTTCTGGTTGAGGGTTGCTTCTGTTATTCATGCATTATATCCGTCTAACATGGGCAGCAATTATGAAGCACTGGTACCGTTTTTGACACTGGGTACTATTGCGGGTGCTGGTATAACGTCGCTGGTATTTATGCTCAGTGCTTTCACCCAGCCTATTTTGATGGAAAGAAAAGTGGATCTGATGACAGCGTTACTAACCAGCGTGAATGCCGTATGGCAGAATAAAACGACAATGGGGATATGGGCATTAATTATTTTGACAACAGTCGCTATTGGTTTTTTAACGGCGTTTATTGGCTTTATTTTTCTTATGCCGTTAATTGGGTACGCAACATGGCATTCGTATATAGATACTATTGAAATTAAACGTGAGCGTAAATATCAGTAACGTCGCTGGCCGTTAGGTTGTCGTTTTTACTTAGCCTCTTTAGGGATACTTTGCTTAGTGCGGCATACGTCTATCGTTTGCTTTATCGTTTTGTCGCACAGCAAACGTCATTCATCTCAATTCACAAACTGCTGTGCAGACGTTAACACTTGTTAGCTTACTTTATTGTCGCTTCGACGTTATTTGTCATTACATCCTACAGTTCCAGTTAGTATAAGGCATCTTTACAAATTCTTTACATAATTGTGAGTGCTTCAAAAATGAAAAATATTACCGCTTTTGGTATTGGAATATTGTTGCTGGCCTTTAGTTTGCAGCCTCTGCATGCCGGATGGGAACGTGAGTGGATTGATAAATTTGACGGTAACACTGTTAATTGGCAGTTTTGGACTGCTCATATCCAAGCCAATTTTAACAATGAAATTCAATGCTATACCGACGACGATAGTTCAGCAATTAAGAATTACGATGTTTCTGATGGAACCCTCAAAATTATCGCTAGAAAAGGAAATATCAATTGCCCTGGTCTGAATGGCCAAGCAAAAACTTGGACCTCTGGACGATTAGTTAGTAAAGATAAACGCGAATTTTTATACGGCAGACTAGAAACCCGATTGCGCTTTAGCACGCTACAAAAAGGCACTTGGCCAGCATTTTGGGCTTTAGAAAATCGTATTGCCGAAGATCCAATCAAAGGTGATAACGATACAGTAAACTGGCCTAATCCCGGCGCCGGTGAAATTGATATTTGGGAGTGGTTCTCAAACGACAGTGACAGCTATATTACTAATTTTTTTAATACCAGTGGTTGCGGTGACCTTTTCCACTATGACTATCCAGGTGGTCCAAATGATGTCCTAGAATTCCATACATACGCTATGGAGTGGACTGAGCAATCTGTTAAGTTTTTGATGGACAATCAGGTCGTTCATACAGTTGATATTAGTAGTTGCGCGCAATACAAAGAGCCTATGTTTTTATTGGTAAATCTTGCAATGGGAGGAAATCTTGGGGGTACGGTAGATCCCGAACTTAATCAAGCAACATTAGAGGTAGATTATATCGCTCATTGTTCTGCATCAACCAGCAGTGAGTTTGCATCTTGTAATGAATCGACACCCGAAGCGACAGACACTGACAATGATGGTATTAGCGACAACCTTGATGCTTGTAATGCAACTCAATCGGGTGCCAATGTTGGATTAGATGGTTGTGACGTGACAGAAGTCATCAGTGAGCCAGATAATACGCCAGAGACGCCTTCTTTTTTAGATTCACAGGTGTTATCAATTTTTAGCGACACTTACACTTCTTTAGCGGGGGTTAATTTCAACCCTAATTGGGGACAAAGCACAATAGCGTCGGTGATATCAATTGACGATAACCAACTACTTAAATACCAAGCGCTAAACTACCAGGGAACAAGCTTCGAAAATACGCCTCAAAATGTTACTGATTTCACCCACGTAACGTTTGATTACTGGACACATAATGCCAGTCAATTAAATTTTTCACTGATTAGCCCTGGTCCTAATGAAACCGCTTATTCAGTCAATATTGCTAAGGGCAGTTGGCAAACCGTGAGTATACCCCTTAGCCATTTTACTGACGTTGATCTGTCACAAATCTTTCAGTTAAAAGTCGATGGTAATGGTACTTTGTATGTCGACAATATCTACTTTTATACAGCAGCCGAGACTGACGCGACGACCACGCACTCTGCGCCGATAACAGCAGCAACAGTGCCCGAACAAATCAACGCAGATACCTTATCAATATTCAGTGATACCTTGAACAGTATTGATGGGGTTAACTTTAATCCAGATTGGGGACAAAATACCGTAGCGACTATTGTTGAGATACAAGGTAATAGTGTATTGCGCTACGACTCCCTAAATTACCAAGGCATAGCGTTTGAGAACACTCCACAAAATGTTACCAACTTTAGCCATCTTCATTTTGACTACTGGACCCATAACGCAGAACAATTAAACCTCTTTTTAATTAGCCCAGGTCCACAAGAAACCGCTTTTTCCGTTGACATTGTGCAGGGGAGTTGGCAGCAAGTCGATGTCAACTTGTCTGAATTCAGTGGTGTAGATTTAGC
>JBELHI010000011.1:0-28686 GCA_042091475.1 Alteromonadaceae bacterium | reverse complement strand
AATCCGAGTGGTTTGTCAGCAGGCAGCTACAGTGTGGTTGTTATCGTCACTGACAATGGAATACCTGCGCTATCAACAACAAAAACGTTTAATTTTCAAATTCTAGCAGAGCAAAGCGATAATGATTCTGGTGGTACCTTTCAATCAATTTGGTTATTGATTGTTTCATTCACTGTTTATATTCGCAGAAGACGTGGACATTTATCTGACTAGTATAAGGTGAGCAAAATGTATGTCGTTTGCGGTGATAACGTATCAAGTTATCACTTTTTACTAGTCGGTAAAGGCACATTCATTAACACATAAATTGTGTTTGAATATTTGAGCGTTAGGTTTCTATTTCAATATCGGTGGTGGGGCGAGTGACGCAGGGAAGAATTTCATCATCATCAATAAAGGCGAGGGGATCGACTACATACTCAACTTCGCCTGATTTTAACTTGCAACGACAAGCACCGCAAAAACCCTCACGGCAATGGTATTCAGTTTGTATGTTAGCTTTTTCCAGGGTTTGGAGAATGGTTCCCTGTTGTGAAAACGGCACCTCATGAGTGCCGTTTTGGGTATTGACTTTAATCTTCAAAACTATAAATCAAAATCATCAAAATCGTCGGCACCCACTTCGGAATCAATCTGACCGACTAAGTAAGAACTGATTTCGGCTTCTTGAGGCGCTACTTGAACATGATCGGAAGCTAAATAATTATTCATCCATGGCAGTGGGTTAGACGAGACACTATATGGACTAGTCAAACCAATTGCTTTCATACGCTGAGTCGCAATATATTCAACATACTGTTTTAGAATATCCGCATTTAAACCGATCATTGAGCCGTCTTTGAAGAGGTAGTCAGCCCATTCTTTTTCTTGTTCAACGGTATCTGTGAAGATTTTTTCAGCATCAGCTTTTAGCTCTTCAGCTATCTGTTGCATCTCCGGATCGTCTTTACCGGTTCTCCACAAATTAATGATGTGTTGAGTCGAACTTAAGTGAACGTTCTCGTCGCGAGCAATGAGTCGTAAAATCTTGGCATTACCTTCCATTAGCTGGCGCTCAGAAAAAGCGAAGGTACAAGCGAACGAAACGTAAAATCTAACGGCTTCAAGCGCATTGACTGATTGCATACACAAGAATAATTTCTTTTTCAGCTCGGTCACCGTAATAAGGTGAGTTTCACCATCAATTACATGACTACCTTCACCTTGCGTTTGGTAAAGCTGGGTGGCAAAAATGAGTTCATCGTAGTACTTAGAAACGTCCGCAGCGCGTTTCTTGATATGTTCGTTATCAACGATGTCTTCAAATACAACGGAAGGATCAGTAAACACATTGCGCAAGATGTGGGTGTAACTACGACTATGAACCGTTTCCATGAATGACCATGTCTCAACCCAGGTCTCAATTTCACTGATAGAGCATATCGGTAAAAAAGCCACATTTGGACTTCTTCCTTGAACGGAGTCGAGTAGCGTCTGATATTTCAGGTTACTAATGAAAATATGTTGTTCTGCATCAGTCAGTTTTTGAAAATCCAAACGATCTTTAGAAACATCTACTTCTTCAGGACGCCAAAAGAAAGAAATTTGCTTTTCTGTGAGCTTTTCAAAGATTGGATGTTTCTGTTGGTCAAACCTTGAAACGTTCACGGGGTTGCCAAAGAACATAGGCTCTTTGAACATGTCATTTTTTACTTGGTTAAAAGTACTATATTTCATTGTTAAACACTGTCCTAATTTAAATTTGGGCTTACCAGTTGAGGCAGGTGAACGCTTTTACGCTCAACCGACCAAAATAGTTTGTAGATAATTAAATCTTACACCCACCACCTTCACAATCTTCATCCGCAGTTTCAACGACTTCAACACCTTGCTGACCTGATGTTGAATCTTTATGTGCCGATGCGTCGTCGGCGCCATCACGGGTATTGTGATAATACATCGTTTTAACACCCAGTTTGTAAGCCGTCAGTAAATCTTTCAACAACAACTTCATCGGTACTTTATTATTGGGATACTTACTTGGATCATAGTTAGTATTTGCTGAAATTGTTTGGTCAATAAACTTCTGGGCAATACCCACTAGTTGCAAATAGCCATCATTTGATGGGATGTCCCATAACAATTCGTATTTGTTTTTCAAGTTTTCATAGTCAGGAACAACCTGCTTTAAAATACCGTCTTTACTTGCTTTTACCGATATATGGCCACGTGGCGGCTCTATTCCGTTGGTTGCATTTGATATTTGTGATGATGTTTCTGATGGCATCAAGGCTGACAACGTACTGTTCCTCAGACCGTATTGAAGCATATCTTTGCGCAAACCTTCCCAGTCAAGGTGTAATGGCTCGTTACAGATCTTATCGAGATCCTTTTTGTAAGTATCTATCGGTAAAATACCTTTTGAATAGGTCGTTTCGTTAAACTTAGGGCACGCACCTTTTTCCTGTGCTAAGACGTTTGACGCTTTTAGTAGATAGAATTGAATCGCTTCAAAAGTTTTGTGGACAAGTCCATTTGCACTGCCATCTGAATAGCGAGTGTTATTCTTGGCGAGGTAATAAGCGAAGTTAATGACACCTATTCCAAGTGTTCTACGACCCATTGTCGCATTATAAGCGGCCGGTACTGGGTAATCTTGGTAATCCAACAGACTGTCTAGAGCACGAACTGACAAATTCGACAACTCTTCTAGTTCACTCAAATCTTCAATAGCACCTAGGTTAAATGCAGATAAAGTACATAATGCGATTTCGCCATTCTCATCATTAACGTTTTGCAATGGTTTCGTTGGCAACGCGATTTCCAAACATAAATTGCTTTGTCTGACTGGAGCGACTTCAGGATCAAATGGGCTATGGGTATTACAATGATCAACATTCTGCAGGTATATACGTCCGGTGCTAGCACGCTCTTGCATGAATAAACTAAATAATTCAATCGCCTTAATTTGTTTCTTACGAATTGAAGGGTCATTCTCGTATTTTACATACAACTCTTCGAATTTGTCTTGGTCTGCAAAGAAAGCATCATATAGGCCAGGACAATCAGAAGGACTAAAGAGACTGATATGTTGGTCTTTTATTAAACGCTGATACATTAATTTATTGAATTGAACACCGTAGTCTAAATGACGCACACGATTTTCTTCTAC
Source organism: Alteromonadaceae bacterium (assembly GCA_042091475.1). Classification (GTDB taxonomy): domain Bacteria; phylum Pseudomonadota; class Gammaproteobacteria; order Enterobacterales; family Alteromonadaceae; genus CAXRGH01. The sequence goes on along the minus strand of JBELHI010000011.1, from coordinate 25,535 downwards.
ACCACGATTGTTTTTGAGAACCAATAAAGATTCTACTTCAAGATGCCATAATGGATAGAATAACGTGGCAGCACCACCACGAACGCCGCCTTGTGAGCAACTTTTAACAGCGGTTTGAAAATATTTGTAGAACGGAATACAGCCCGTGTGTAATGCTTCACCACCGCGTATTTCACTCCCTAATGCACGGATACGACCAGCGTTGATACCGATACCTGCACGTTGACTCACATATTTTACAATTGCACTTGAGGTTGCATTAATTGAATCCAAACTATCATCAGCCTCAATCAACACACATGAGCTAAACTGACGAGTTGGCGTTCTTACACCCGACATGATTGGGGTCGGTAATGACAGTTTGAATAACGAAACTGCATCATAGAATTTCTTAATATAATCGAGTCGAGTTTCTTTCGGATATTTGGCAAACAAACAGGCGGCGACTAGGATGTACAAGAACTGTGCACTTTCAAAAATTTCCCCAGTTACGCGGTTCTGAACTAGGTACTTACCTTCCAGTTGTTTCATTGCTGCATAGCTAAAGTTCATGTCACGCCAATGATCGAGATAATCGTCCATTAGCTCAAATTCTGCTTTGGTATAATCTGATAGCAAATGTTTGTCATATTTGCCGGCTTCGACTAATTTACTGACGTGGTCGAATAGTGCAGGCGGTTCAAATTGACCATAAGCTTTTTTACGAAGATGAAAAACTGATAAACGTGCAGACAAATATTGATAATCTGGCGATTCAGTCGAAATGAGATCAGCCGCAGACTTGATTAAAGTCTCATGGATGTCTTCTGTTTTTATTCCGTCGTAAAATTGAATATGAGATTTGATTTCAACTTGTGATACAGAAACGTTTTCTAGGCCTTCTGCAGCCCATGTTACCACCTTGTGGATCTTTTCTAGATCAAGAGGCTCCTGTTCACCATTTCTTTTACTGACGAGAATATTGTTATTCATTTCGCTGACCGTTTAGTTTTTTTATTGTGTGTGTTTAATACAGATTTTGCACCAAAATGGATTGGTGTTGCTGTAATGCATTACCACAAGATAATGGGGTTTGAGTGCAAATGCAACCCAATATGTTGGGACTGAAGTGTGATTTTAGGTGTTTAAAAAACGACGGTTAGTGTCAACTTACCGTACAGATAAAGCGTTAATTGATGATGAGTAAAATCAAGCTATTTAGCATAAAAAAATAAAATATTTTTATACCGTATTTTTTGTTTGAATAATCGACAGCCTATCTATAACAATGGTTAAAGTAGTGTTCAAAATGTAAAGTGATTGATCAGGTCTAGCGCTTTTTTACATTGGTAGTTTGCATACCAGTGCTTTGTGTTGGTTGCCACGTCTATATAACCGTACTGGGCCACAGCACTCAACATATGTGCTGCATTGGCAGACTGAATATCCCTTTCAGCATCACCAAGGTAAACAATATTTTGAGGCAACACACCTAACACACCTGCGGCATACAGCAAAGGCGCTGGGTTTGGTTTCTTTACGGGTAAGGTATCACCTGAAATAACGCAATCGCAATGTTCGAAAATCGAAAACTGGGGAATAATAGCATCTGTCAAATAAGCCGGTTTGTTCGTGACAATTCCCCACGGGATTTTATGTTTATTAAGTAATCTGAGTAACTTTTCAACCGTCGGAAACAATACTGTATCTTTGGCTAAGTTCTCGCTGTAGTGCTCGAGAAAAAGGGACAAGCATTGTTGTTGATCCTGCTTATGCCAGTTATCACCAAATCCTACCTCTAATAATTTGTTGGCGCCATCTGACGCAGCCAAGAAATAGTCCTCATAGCTTAATCCCTCATACCCTTTTTGATTCAGAACGTGATTTAATGCATTACCGAGGTCTCTCGCGGTATCAAGCAAGGTACCGTCCAAATCAAACAGCACGCCTTTAATCATTTTCGATATCCAGTGGTTTTTGACAACATATTATATAATTAACGTCGATATTATCGTTAGACAGAAAATATTGTTGAGAAATAGGGTTAAAATGTAAACCCGTAGACGCGAGTGGAATAAGGTCGGTTTGTCGGATCCAGCCAGCCAACTCTGACGGCTTAATAAATTTATCGTGTTGATGAGTGCCGTCTGGTACCATTTTCAATATTTTTTCAGCGGCAATAATTGCCATCAAGTAAGACTTGATATTACGGTTTAGTGTGGAAAAAAAGACATAGCCACCTGGTTTTACTAGGCGGTTACAAGCAGCAACTATCGACGCTGGATCGGGAACATGCTCGAGCATTTCTAGGCAGGTCACAACATCGAATTCGACTGGGTGTTCATCGGCCATTTGTTCCGCCGAAATGCATTGATAATCTACGCTTAACTGAGACTCTAGGGCATGTAGTTTGGCGACTTCTAAAGAGGCTGAGGCGAGATCTATCGCTGTTACATCAGCTTTTAATTTTGCCATGCTCTCAGCTAATATGCCGCCGCCACAACCGACATCAAGTACCCGTTTTGCGAACAAACCTTGACATTGATAGTTGATAAAGTCGAGTCGAAGTGGATTGATTTGGTGCAGCGGCTTAAATTCCCCCTTTAAATCCCACCAACGCGAGGCAATGGCTGAAAATTTTTCAATTTCGGTATCATCAACATTCATTTTTATTCTCGATTTATTGCTTTGTAAACGGTAAAACCGGTTTAGTATAAACCTGAAAAGCGTTGAATCAATGGACTGACAACATTATTTCGTTTTTTTGATTAAATATCCATCACACAGTCGCTTTAACTATTTATTTACGATGCAAGATGATAGTATATTGGATCAGTAGGTTACCAGTGGCAATGTGGGCAATATGATACGCATTGCAACTATTTAAGAAGATCATAATAAGAATAGGGAACAGGCTAAATATGAGTGATCAAGCCAATAACATTCTACCCATCAATATCGAAGAAGAGTTAAAAAACTCATACCTTGATTACGCAATGAGCGTCATTGTAGGACGCGCTTTACCCGATGTTAGGGATGGCTTAAAACCTGTTCACAGACGTGTATTGTTTGCAATGCATGAACTGAAAAACGACTTTAATAAACCGTATAAGAAATCAGCCCGTGTTGTTGGTGACGTTATCGGTAAATATCACCCCCATGGTGATACCGCGGTCTACGATACTATCGTACGTATGGCACAACCATTCTCGCTGCGTTACATGTTGGTTGATGGCCAGGGTAATTTTGGTTCTGTCGATGGCGATTCAGCGGCAGCTATGCGTTATACCGAAGTTCGTATGGCTAAGATTGCACACGAATTGTTGGCCGACCTAGAGAAGGAAACGGTTGATTTTGTACCAAACTACGACGGTACAGAACACATCCCAGATGTATTGCCGACCAAAGTACCAAATTTACTTGTCAATGGCTCATCGGGTATTGCTGTTGGTATGGCAACAAACATCCCGCCGCATAATCTTGGTGAAGTTATTGATGGCTGTATTGCGTTAATAGAAAACCCTGATGTCACGATTGACGAGTTAATGCAATACATCCCAGGTCCAGACTTTCCCACAGCGGCACTCATCAGTGGTAGGAAGGGAATAGAAGAAGCCTACAGAACAGGACGCGGTAAAGTTTACATGCGTGCCAAGGCTGATATAGAAACTGACACTAATGGTAAAGAAACTATTATCGTGACGGAAATTCCCTATCAAGTAAACAAAGCCCGCTTGATTGAAAAGATTGCGTTATTAGTCAAAGAAAAGAAAATTGAAGGTATTTCTGCGCTCCGCGATGAATCTGATAAAGATGGTATGCGAATTGTTGTCGAAGTGAAGCGCAATGAGTCTGCGGAAGTACTACTTAACCACCTTTATTCACAAACTCAGCTACAAACTGTGTTTGGTATCAACATGGTTGCGTTGGATAATAATCAACCCAAAGTATTTAACCTAAAAGAAACGCTTGAAGCGTTTATACTTCACCGACGTGAAGTCGTCACCCGCCGTACCGTCTACGAATTGCGAAAAGCTCGTGAAAGAGCTCATATCCTTGAAGGGTTAGCTATAGCGCTTGCTAACATTGACCCTGTTATTGAGTTGATCAAGGCATCAACCAGTCCAGCAGATGCGAAGAAAGCACTTGTCGGTCAAGGCTGGAGCTTAGGTGATGTTGCTGAGATGCTTGAGAGAGCAGGGGATGATGCTGCTAGACCGGACGGACTTGCTGCTGAATTTGGTATTCGCGAGGGTCAGTATTATTTAACCGAAGTACAGGCCCAAGCCATCTTAGAACTTCGTCTGCATAAGCTAACAGGCTTAGAGCATGAAAAGATTTTATCTGAATATAAAGAACTCTTAGACGTTATTGCTGAGTTACTTTACATTCTTGGTTCGCCTGAACGCTTGATGGAAGTCATCAGAGAAGAACTAGAAAAAGTACGTAGCGAATTTGCTGATGAGCGTCGCACTGAAATTACAGCCGCTTCTCATGATATTGATATAGAAGATCTGATAGAACAAGAAGACGTTGTAGTCACTTTGTCGAACAGTGGTTATGTTAAATATCAGAAGTTATCAGATTACGAATCACAGCGTCGTGGTGGTAAAGGTAAGTCAGCGACTAAGATGAAAGATGAAGACTTCATAGAGAAACTGTTAGTTGCTAACACTCACGATCATATTTTATGTTTTTCAACCCTTGGCCGAATGTATTGGTTGAAGGTGTATCAACTTCCACTAGCTAGCCGCAACGCGCGTGGTCGTCCTATTGTTAATATTTTGCCATTGCAAGATGACGAACGCATTACCGCTATCCTGCCAATCCAGGCATTTGAAGAAGGTAAATATGTGTTCATGGCGACTGCCAATGGTACTGTTAAGAAGACTGAACTGACTCAATATTCACGCCCGAGATCAAATGGCATTATCGCGGTTAACTTGAACGATGGCGATCAATTGATTGGTGTTGACCTTACAAACGGCGAGAACGAGGTAATGCTGTTTTCTGATGCCGGTAAAGTCGTCCGTTTCGATGAACAAAATGTTCGAGCAATGGGACGCACAGCAACAGGTGTTCGCGGTATTCGCTTAGAGGACGGTCAGAAAGTCGTATCATTAATCGTGCCTAACAGTGATGGTGAAGTACTGACCGCTACTGAAAATGGTTATGGTAAACGCACACCGTTAGCAGAGTACCCCACCAAGAGCAGAGCAACTAAAGGTGTTGTGTCAATTAAGGTATCTGAGAGAAATGGTAGTGTTGTTGGTGCGGTTCAAGTTGCTACCGACGACGAAATTATGTTGATCAGTGACCAGGGGACATTGGTGCGCACACGTGTCGACGAGGTTTCTGTTGTAGGCAGAAACACACAAGGTGTGACATTGATACGTACCGCCGACGACGAAAAAGTTGTAGCGTTACAGCGTATTGATGAGTTACCTGTAGAAGAATTGGAAGACGTTGAGGGTGAAGTCATGGCTTCAGCTGACGACGATAGCCAAGCTACTGAGTAACAGTAGACACTGAGAGCTAGTTGGATAGCATTACTGCAGTCCACTCTTTATTAACAAGCGGCTCTTCCAGCCGCTTGTTTTGTTTTGGAAAAAGGATTAATTATTGATGCAAACAACCTTTAATTTTAGTGCTGGTCCGGCAATGTTACCGACGTCAGTAATGCAACAAGCCCAAAATGAACTGTTAAATTGGCAGCAACAAGGTTGCTCGGTGATGGAAATGAGCCACCGCAGTAAGCTGTTTATCGACGTTGCCGAGCAAGCAGAATCTGATCTTCGCATGCTTCTTAATGTGCCTGACGAATATCGTGTTTTATTTATGCATGGCGGTGGTCGTGGCCAGTTTTCAGCTATCCCGTTAAATCTCACTAGCCCTGATGATACTGCTGATTTTTTAGTGACTGGTTCTTGGTCAAAAGGCGCAGTGGCTGAGGGAAATAATTATCTAAAGACAAATGTTGTCGGGGGAACCTTTGTCAACGACTCAGGCGTTACGTGCCTCCAGCCACAACAGCAGTGGCAGCTGAGTGATAACGCTAAATATTTTCACTACTGTCCAAATGAAACCGTTGATGGGTTTGAAATCAGTGATGTTCCTTCGAATATTGATATGCCGATTGTCGCAGACATGTCCTCTTGTATATTGTCTCGTGATATAGACGTATCGCAGTATGGTCTGATCTATGCGGGCGCTCAAAAGAACATCGGTCCGTCCGGCCTCAGTATTGTGATCATTCGCAATGACTTACTTGAAAAAGCCCGGATTACAACGCCACAGATAATGAATTATACCGTTCAAAGTCAACATGGTTCTATGTATAACACACCGCCAACCTTTGCTTGGTATCTGGCTGGACTCGTTTTTAAGTGGTTAAAAGGTCAGGGAGGTGTGTCAGCTATGGAACAGATAAATAAGCAAAAAGCAGAACTCATTTACAGTTGTATTGATCAGTCAGATTTCTACAAAAATAGAGTTGAGCTACCTTATAGGTCTCGCATGAACGTACCATTTCAGTTAGCAGCTCCTGAACTAGACACTGAATTTTTGCAACAAGCTGAACGTGTCGGTTTAAAGGCATTGAAAGGTCACAGACTAGTTGGCGGAATGCGAGCCAGTATTTATAATGCTATGCCAATTGAGGGTGTAATTGCATTGACTGAGTTTATGAAAGAATTTGAAAGGAAATATGGATAATGGAACAACTGACACTTGCCCCTATTGGTAATGTTGAAGGCACAGTCACAGTACCGGGTTCAAAAAGTTTATCAAATAGAGCGCTTTTACTGGCTGCATTAGCAAAGGGCGAGACCCATCTCACTAATTTATTAGATAGCCACGATATTCAGCATATGCTATCCGCTCTCGATAGTCTTGGGGTAAAGTATAAATTATCTGAAGACAAAACCGAATGCTGGGTATTGGGTAATGATGGACCGTTTACCGTGACGCAGCCAAAATCACTATTTTTGGGTAACGCGGGAACAGCAATGAGACCATTATGCGCAGCTCTTGCTATATCATCGGGTGAATTTGAACTCACAGGTGAGCCACGGATGGAAGAACGTCCAATTGGTGCATTGGTTGACTCACTGGTTCAGTTAGGTGCTGATATTAGTTATCTGAAAAATACTGACTATCCACCGCTACAGATAAAAGGTAAAGCATTAACCGGTGGCAACATCTCAGTTGATGGCAGCGTGTCGAGTCAGTTTTTAACGGCTTTATTGATGGTATGTCCGTTATTGGATGGGAATACTAATATCACAATAACGGGCGAGCTAGTGTCAAAGCCCTATATTGATATCACAATAGATACGATGGCAAAGTTTGGCGTAAACGTGGTCAATCATGACTATCAACTATTTGAAATTAATGGCGAGCAAAATTACCAGTCTCCAGGAAAATTTTTAGTCGAAGGCGATGCCTCATCGGCATCATATTTTTTAGCCGCTGGTGCTATCAAGGGCGGAACAGTCGTTGTTAAGGGCGTTGGTAAAAATAGTGTTCAGGGCGATATAAAATTTGCTGACGCGTTGGCTGCAATGGGGGCTAACATTACTTGGGGTGATGACTTTATTAAAGTAGATTCTGCTCCATTAACAGCTATTGATATGGACATGAACCACATTCCAGATGCTGCTATGACACTGGCTACCGCTGCCTTATTTGCCAAAGGGACAACGACACTCAGAAATATATACAATTGGCGTGTTAAAGAAACCGACCGCTTGTCAGCAATGGCAAATGAACTGACAAAGTTAGGTGTTTCAGTAGAGGAAGGAACAGACTATATATCGGTTACTCCAAGTGATAAATTAGTACATGCAGAAATAGACACTTACAATGACCATAGAATAGCGATGTGCTTTTCGTTAGTAGCGCTAAGTGATACTGCAGTGACTATTAATGATCCAAAATGTACCGCAAAGACATTTCCGGATTATTTTGAACGTTTTGAGACACTTTGTAAGTAAAAGTTGTGTGACTTAAAACATTGCGTAAGGCGGTGACATGCGTATAATATCGGGCGAAGATTTTACGCTACTAATAACCTAGAGGTTTTTCCTTAAATGTCATCGACTTTTCCCGTAATTACAATTGATGGTCCTAGTGGTGCCGGAAAAGGTACTATCAGTACCATGCTGGCAACGCATTTTAATTTTCACTTTTTAGATAGCGGTGCAATATATAGAGTAATGGCAGTTGCCTCCCAGCTGCATAACATTCCAGCTGATGACGAAGAGGGGTTAGCGCCGCTTGCCGCAGCATTGGATGTTACTTTCGAGAACCGAGACGGAAAAAATGCCGTTATATTGGAAGGTGAGGATGTTTCAGGCCATATTCGAACTGAAGAAATTGGATTATTAGCCTCGAAGATAGCAGCGTTACCCGCCGTCAGAGAAGCCCTGTTGCGCAGACAGCGTGGCTTTGCAGAAGCGCCAGGACTCGTTGCTGACGGAAGAGATATGGGCACTGTCGTATTTACAGCTGCTGCCGCAAAAATATTCTTAACAGCAAGTGCAGAAGAGCGTGCCGAACGTCGTTTCAATCAGTTGAAAGACAAGGGCGTAGATGCTACACTTGATGGGATCTTAAACGATATAAAAGCGCGTGATGAACGTGATACTAATCGGACCGTAGCACCACTGGTGGCTGCGGTTGGCGCGCTTGAAATAGATTCAACCGCTTTGTCCATTGATGAAGTATTTGAAAAAGCTGTGGAATTTGTAAATACAAAGATCCGCAATTAGCTAAAGGTGCATCAGGATGATGCATGAAATTTAACTACCCCATTTCGTCAAGGATTGTCAAATGGTGAACTATATAAATATATTATTATGACTGAAAATTTTGCTCAACTGTTCGAAGAAAGTTTAATTGAACTTGAAACACGCCCCGGTGCCATTGTAAAAGGTACTGTTGTATCTATCGACAAAGACATCGTATTGGTAGACGCTGGCCTTAAATCTGAAAGTGCGATTCCAGTAGAACAATTTAAAAACATCGAAGGCGAGCTTGAAGTCGCTATTGGTGATCAAGTAGATGTAGCGCTAGACGCAGTAGAAGATGGTTTCGGTGAAACTATCCTTTCTCGTGAAAAAGCCAAGCGTCATGAAGCTTGGGTTGAACTAGAAAAAGCGTACGAAGAAAAAGAAACGATCAAAGGCGTTATCAATGGTAAAGTCAAAGGTGGTTTTACAGTTGAAGTTAATGCTGTTCGTGCGTTCTTACCAGGCTCATTAGTAGACGTTCGCCCAATCCGCGATACATCTCACCTTGAAGGCAAAGAATTAGAATTTAAAGTTATTAAACTTGATGCCAAGCGCAATAACGTTGTTGTTTCTCGTCGTGCTGTTATTGAAGCTGAAAGCAGTGCTGAGCGTGATGAGTTGCTTGCCAACCTTGAAGAAGGCCATGAAGTTAAAGGTATCGTTAAGAACCTTACTGATTACGGTGCATTCGTTGACCTTGGTGGCGTTGATGGTCTACTACACATTACTGATATGGCTTGGAAACGTGTTAAGCACCCAAGTGAAATCGTTAATGTTGGTGATGAAATCAATGTTAAGGTACTTAAGTTTGACAAAGAGAAGTCTCGTGTTTCTCTTGGCATGAAGCAAATGGGCAGCGATCCTTGGCAAGAAATTGCAGCGCGTTACCCTGAAGGCGCTAAGCTAACTGGTCAAGTTACCAACCTAACTGACTATGGTTGTTTCGTTGAAATTGAAGATGGCGTTGAAGGTCTTGTTCACGTATCTGAAATGGATTGGACTAACAAAAATATCCATCCGTCTAAAGTTGTTAACTTGGGCGATAGCGTTGAAGTTATGGTACTTGAAATTGACGAAGAGCGTCGTCGTATTTCTCTTGGTCTTAAGCAATGTAAAGCTAATCCTTGGGAAGAGTTTGCAAGAACTCAAGAAAAAGGTGACAAAGTTACTGGTAAGATCAAGTCAATCACTGACTTTGGTATCTTCATCGGTCTTGACGGTGGCATTGACGGTCTAGTTCACTTGTCTGATATTTCTTGGAACCAAACGGGTGAAGAAGCCGTTCGCGAGTTTAAGAAAGGCGACGAAATTTCAGCTGTTGTACTTCAAGTAGATCCTGAGCGTGAGCGTATTTCTTTAGGCGTTAAGCAAATTGAAGAAGATCCGTTTAATAAGTATCTAGCAGAATTGAAGAAAGGTGCTATTGTTAAAGGGACTGTTACTGACGTTGACGCTAAAGGTGCTACTTTGACGCTTGCAGAAGAAGTTGAAGGTTACATCCGAGTTGCTGATTTATCACGTGACCGTGTTGAAGATGCATCTGAAGTTGTGAACACTGGCGATACAATTGAAGCTAAATATGTTGGCGTCGATCGTAAGAACCGTGTCATTAGCTTGTCTATCAAAGCTAAGGATCAAGCCGAAGAGAAAGAAGCTCTTGATAAGGTTAACCAACAAGAAGACGTTGGTTTCTCTAATGCATTTGCAGATGCTTTCAAAGCAGCAAAAGGCGAAGAGTAAGTTAGTAAAGGAAGTGGCATAGCTACTTCCTTTTTGTCGGTAACTGTAGTTTAACTAATTTTGGGGATATTATGATTAAGTCCGAATTAATTGAGATGCTTGCCGAGAAACTAACCCACTTACCGGAAAAGGATGTTGAATTAGCTGTTAAGGAAATTTTGGAGCACATGACTCAGACGTTACAAAAAGGTGACCGTATTGAGATCCGTGGGTTTGGTAGTTTTTCTTTGCATTACAGAGCTCCCAGAATTGGGCGTAACCCTAAAACTGGCGACAAGGTGGAACTGGACAGTAAACACGTTCCTCATTTTCGGCCTGGTAAAGAATTGCGAGAAAAAGTAAACGAAAGCTTTGTAGACTAATTTATTATTTTCTTTATAAAAGGCGTTCCAATGGAACGCCTTTTTTGTTAGCTTTGGTGTCAATTAAAGGAGTATGCATTGAAAGTTATTATATTTTTGTTTTATGTACTGATTGTTGTAGTAGCATTAGCGTTAGGTTCAAAAAATGGACATTTGGTGAATGTTAATTACCTTATTGCAGAAGGTAATGTTACGTTGTCCACTGTTATAGCATTCAGTTTCGTAAGCGGTGTTATTCTTGCGTTGGTTACACTCACTACTAGCGTTCTATTTCGTAAGCTTTTCATCAGAAAGCATGCTAGCAATAAGAGCCTATAACCACCTATGTTAGAGTTATTGTTTCTTATTCTTCCGCTTGCGGCTGGCTATGGTTATTTGATGGGGCGTAACTCAGCCCAGAAGACTCATCGAGAAGTCAGTAATAAGTTTTCAGGTCATTACTATAAAGGCCTTAATTTTCTGTTAGCGGATGAAAAAGATAAAGCAGTCGATACACTGATCAAGTTGATGGACGAAACTCATGACTCCTTAGACACCCAAATTGCTATGGGTAAGTTGTTTAGGCACAAAGGAGAGTTGGATCGCGCTATAAGGTTGCATCAAGAGATCGTTGTTAAAGAGGGCTTATCGTTATCCGAGAAATCACAAGCACTGAACGAACTCGCCATAGATTATGTCCAAGCTGGTTTTCTTGAACGTGCAGAAGAAAGTTTTCTACATCTATTGAATGAGTACGACTATAACGACAATGCAGTTTATCAGCTATTGTCGATTTATCAGACAACTCGTGAATGGCAACGAGGTATTGATTTATACACTAATTTTGCAAGTCAGCACCAAGCGTGTTCTGAGAAAAACCATCAAGTGATTGGCCACTTCTACTGTGAATTAGTGAAGGATACTATTGATAGCACAACACTCAGTAAGCAGGCTGTAGAAACGTTAAAATCAGTGATAACGTCGACGCCTTACCCCATTCGTGCAATGCTACAGTTAGCACAGCTATTTTATGCGCAAGAGCAATATCAATTGACATATGAATACGCTACAAAAATTATAAAGCATGATCCCATTTGGTGTTCTGAGGTGGCTACTATACTTTATGACAGTGCTAATCGGACACAACAGTTACCAGTATTATTATCACTTTTAGATGATTACAGTGCACATTCAACCGCAGCTTATCTTATTCAAGCCCAAATTATTGATAATCTTCACGGTTCACAACAGGCACGAGATTTGATTCTACATAAGCTAAGAGATCGTCCATCGACTAAAGGACTCGAAGCATTACTTGAATCTAGTGTAAACAGCGTTATAGATGATTGTTCTAATCAAAGTATCGTAGAGTTACATCAATTACTGATTGAACAAATGAAAGCTCGTCCCAGTTATCGGTGCGATAACTGTGGTTTCTCAAGTAAAATTCTTTACTGGCAATGCCCATCGTGTCGTCAGTGGGATTCAGTAAAACCCATTACAGGTATAGACGGAGATTAAAATGGCAAATGCAAAGGTCGTTATAGCATTAGATTTCAATGATAAGGTAGACGCCTTATCGCTTGTTGAAAAATTAGATCCGAGCCAATGCCGTTTAAAAGTCGGTAAGGAAATGTTCACCCATTTTGGTCCCGAATTTGTTAAAGGGCTAATCGAGAAGGGTTTTGATATATTCTTGGATTTGAAATTTCACGATATTCCAAACACGGTTGCAAAGGCCTGTGTAGCCGCTGCAGAACTTGGCGTGTGGATGGTCAATGTACACGCATCTGGTGGTAGTAAGATGATGACAACGGTAGTTGACGCGCTTAAACCCTATGGCGATAGACGTCCAAAACTAATAGCGGTGACAGTATTAACGAGTATGAGTCAAGAAGACTTGAAAGAGCAGGGGATTATGTCGACACCACAAGAGCGAGTACTCGAGCTAGCTAAGCTGACACAGCAATCTGGTTTTGATGGCGTGGTTTGCTCTGCAAAGGAAGCGGCACTGCTGAAGTCCGAACTGGGTCAAAATTTTCTATTAGTGACACCTGGTATAAGGCCCAAAGGCACTGACATTAGCGATCAAAAGCGGGTTATGACACCACAAGAAGCTGTATCGGCAGGCGTTGACTATATGGTCATTGGCCGACCTATTACTCAGTCGCACGACCCTGTACTAGCATTAGAAGCAATTAATGCGTCTATTTGTTAACTGAAAAAGAATGTAAACGGCCTGATAGCAAGATAATATTTGGTAACAATTTTGTTGTGTTCGATAGCATTTATTGGTTTAGGATAACGCAGGTATTGACTGTGACTAAGTCGACTAAATTGTAAGGAACAGGTATGAGAGCTTATTTATTCATTTTATTTTTACTGCTGTCTGGCATTAGTAGTGCCCATGCTGAGATTAACGCAATCGAACAAAACGCAGATGAGATTACGCACATCTATTGGTTCAATGAAGCGCGGTCAGAGGCTATTGCTTACGGGCGTTTTCCGCTGTTTAAATCCTTGAGAAATTTCATAGTGACAACTATGGATAAGCAACCCAACTCTGTATTATCTATTGCCAATGACAGCGATAAATTACTGTTAATTTTGGATGATAAACGACAATTTATTGAAGTATTTTTTACCGATGACAGTATCGTGGTAGGTAATATGTCTTATCTAGCGGATCCTGCAACTATTCGGAAATTTAAAGAGACGAACATCAAACGTCAAAAAAATACGAAGCCTGTCGGTGCTTATTTAATGAGCCTTGTGAGTGATAATTATACCCAAGTATCATCGCTATAAAAAAAGCCGTTATGTAAATAACGGCTTTTTTATTGTTTGATTAAACGCTCGAACCATTAGTCACTCGCGTATTTTCATTAACCTTTACTCTGTACTTTTTGCACAGATACCTGATTTGGGTTTCTTCGTCTACGTCTTGGCTTTGCCGCTGTATTATCCTTTGGGCTCTGTCCTTGACTGTTAAACGAACGTGCTGGCCTTGGTTTTTTTGGTTTTTTGGGTTTAATTGGACGAGAGTCAAGGTCTACCTCAGGTACTGCTTCATTTGGTATGAACGCAGGATGCTCTTGTCTAGGGATTAGCATTTTAATCAATCTTTGAATGGCCGATAGATCTGCTATGTCCTCCGCAGCAACAAAAGAAATAGCTTTTCCAGTCGCTCCTGCGCGGCCGGTTCTGCCAATGCGATGAACATAGTCTTCTGCGACATTAGGTAGATCAAAGTTCACAACTTGAGGGAGTTGGTCAATATCAATACCACGTGCTGCAATATCAGTAGCGACTAAAATACGAACATCACCCGTTTTAAATTCCGCTAAAGCTTTTGTTCTAGCGCCTTGACTCTTATTGCCATGGATTGCGGCGGCAGAAATGCCTTGTGCTTCTAATTTTTTAACGATTCGGTTTGCACCGTGTTTAGTGCGGCTAAAAACCAGTGCTTGTTGCCATTCGTTTTCTTTGATGAGATGTGTAAGCAGCGCTGTTTTCTTTGACTTATCAACAGTGTAGTACAATTGCTCAACAAGCTCAGTAGTGCTGTTTTCAGGCGTAACAGAGACTTCAATAGGATCATGGATAAGACCCTTTGCCAACGCACGGATTTCAGTAGAAAAGGTCGCTGAAAATAACAGGTTTTGACGTTGTTTGGGTAACAATTTCAATATACGCTTGATGTCGTGAATAAAGCCCATGTCCAGCATGCGGTCAGCCTCATCCAGCACCAGTGTTTCAATTTGGTCAAATCGCAAGGCATTTTGATTGTATAAATCGAGTAAACGGCCAGGTGTTGCGACTAATATATCAGCACCACCGCGCAGCTTCATCATTTGTGGGTTAATTTTTACCCCACCAAATACAACACAAGTTTTCAGTTTCAAATATTGGCTGTAGGTTTTAACATTATCTTCAACCTGAGCTGCTAATTCACGAGTGGGCGTGAGAATTAATGTTCTGATGCCATTACCTTTTCTAGGCGTCGCATTTTGTGAAAGCGCATGCAGTATCGGCAAAGTAAAACCAGCGGTTTTACCGGTGCCCGTTTGGGCCGCGGCCATAACATCACGTCCAGCCATTACGGCAGGTATTGCTGCGGCTTGTACCGGTGTTGGCGATGTGTATCCTTGAGTTTCAATAGCGTCAAGGATGGGTTTGGATAACCCTAATTCTGTAAATAACATGGTAATTGACCTTACTACAGCAAGTGAGTGGCATAAAAGGGGGCGAATTTTACGTCAATTTGAGGGATATAGCGAGCGTTATCAGTATTTGCGGTAATCAAAATTGCTAATTTACACATTTATAACGATAAAATCATGCGTGAGTATAAAATATTTTCCTTATAAAAACTTTCACCCACTCGTTGCAATCCAAAGCGTTGATAAAATAGCGAGGCTGGGATACGCGCGTCGCAGTAGAACTGAGAGGCGTTCATTTGTCTAGCATGCTCAATCATATGTCGCATCATTTGACTACCAATACCTTGATGTTGGAATTCTTCTTGAGTCGCAAATTTACGCAGCTGTATCCCCGTTTCATTGAGAAAAAGAGAACCAACACTTACGAGCCTATGGTTATAAAAAGCACCAAAGTGAAAACCATCACTATCTTCAGCAATATGACAATATTGAGGCGGATATTGTGGCCATAACACAGAGTGTCGCAATGGTATTGTTCGTTGCCAGTTGATAGTTGAAATTGACACTTGCATAAATACACCTTTATTATTTGAGGTGGCAGGAGTGAACTTAATCACTATTACACAGATTAAATAACCCATCAATACAACGAACACCGAGTAAAAATGATCCATGATTAAATTATCAAACACTGTTTCAATCCCGCTAGGAGAACTCGACTTTTCGGCTATACGAGCGATGGGCAGTGGTGGACAAAATGTTAACAAAGTATCATCTGCAATACACTTGCGGTTTGATATAAAGGCTTCTTCTTTACCCGATGAATATAAACGCAGGATCATTAGTATTCGTGATAGTCGTTTGACCAAAGACGGTGTGATTGTTATCAAAGCTCAAGCTTATAGAACTCAAGAGCAAAATAAAGCGGAAGCAATATTACGACTTGAAAGTCTATTGCGCGATGCAATCAAAGTGGAAAAGAAGAGAAGGGCAACTCGTCCCACATTAGCGTCAAAGAGACGTCGATTAGACGGTAAAAAGAAAAGCGGGCAGACAAAAACATTAAGACGCAAAGTTGATTTTTGATAGTGATGAAGTGCTCGCAGAATAAAAAAAGTTCTTCAGTGCTTTTACTCGCCGCCACCAGGCACATCAAGATATATTGAACTGTCCTCTAATAATCCGTCAGCGTCCCTCGTTCAGGATTAGGTTAGTAGAGACGCTTTATCACTAATTTAGTGTCTACTATTACAACACATCAATAAACTGATATCTGACAATACCTTAGGGTTGTTGCTGGCAGGTTATGCGTAACCTTTCTTTGATTGAAGTTAATATTTAGTGTTTGAATCTGTTGAATACCGTTAAAACCAAGACAAATATTTTGCTAGAAAGTACAATAGTGACAAGATTTAAATACCGAGAGGTTGAAATGGACGTCTATTTTAGGTTTTCAAAACTGACAAAAATGCAAGCATTGACGTTAGAAAGGGAAGTCATGTTTTCTTCTTCAGTGCGTGAGTGCGACGATTTTGATGAACGCACAACCACATACATAGGATTGGTTTTACTCAATCAACAATCACTCCATGATATTAATGACTTCTTTGTACGACAAAAGGTCGAACTAATACATTGTGCCCTTTGCTTAAAAAAATCATCAGCACCAGACATAGAGGAATCTGTACCGCCAATAGTGAACGAAATGTTACATTACATTGATTGTCAATTGGTCGTGTCTGGCTCATGATAGATTTTGTTATCCCCATTATTGGGGCTGGCATGGCTAAAATGAACTGGCAGTTGGAGGCTAATGATGGAATACCAGATTGAAGGTTTTAGAGTGAGTAACAAGGTGAGTGAGTTTGATATTGATGTTATCCACGAGTTTATTTCGAATAGTTACTGGGCAAAGAGTATGCCGAAAGCGTTGTTGGTATCAGCAATTGAGAACTCATTGTGTTTTGGGGTATTTAGCAACGATAACAAGCAAGTCGCTTTTGCTCGGGTCATTACTGATAAAGCAACATTTGCCTACCTTGCAGATGTCTTTGTCGTGGAAGCTCATCGTGGGCGAGGGCTGAGTAAATACATGATTGACCATATTCTTATGCAACCAGAACTTCAAGGGTTGAGACGTATCATGTTAGCCACGGCTGATGCGCACACACTGTATGAGCAATTCGGTTTCAAACCAATTCAACAACCTGAAATGTTTATGGAAGTCGCCTCGTCATCTATACGCCCTTAATGGCAGGTATTATTCTATAGTTACTTACTATAATTTTACTGTTATCCAATAAGCGTATTATTTTAATTGCCCTAAGACTCATTGATGGCGGTAATCCCACTGCTTTGAGACTAAAAGAGACATTCATAACAAGTGATGGCCAACTATTTTAAATGGTTGGCTCGATAATATGCCTTGTTACCTTACGGCGAATAATGTGTATTTTCGTTTGATTTTTTCTCGTTGGCACAACCAAAGGTGCTAAATCGGGTCTATTTTATTGCCTTATATCACGTTGTTAAACGGTGAATTTCATCACGTAATTGCTCAAATTGAATGACACAATCAGTATTGTCATTTTGTTTCAAATAGTTCTCTAAATGATTGCATAAACTAACAATAGCGGGCTCATCAAAATTTCCGGCAGCCCCTTTTATACAATGACATAACTCTATTAACCTTTGTTTATCTTGTGCTTGCCATGCTTTTGTGAGTAATGCTAAATACGACCTTAGCCCTAATATAAACTCTTTCTTTAATTCAGTTACCTCGTCAGGTAGTAACGTCGGTGCATGTTGATGATTTGGCAACCTTAACTCCTTGTTGATCACCTTGAGCAGTGCGATATTGTCAATAGGCTTTGCCAAATAACCAGAGAACCCCTGAGCTAAATAATCACTGACCTCGTGGGATAGTACATTTGCAGTAAAGGCATAGGTTGGTGTTTTTAATCCGGCTTGCTGCAATTGTTTAAGGGCTTCAATGCCAGACAACCTTGGCATTTGAATATCCATGAGTATTAGGTCAACGTCATTACCAAGTGCAACTGCAACGGCTTCCTCACCATCTCGTGCAATGAAAACATCCAGTCCCATTCGTTGCAGTCGTTTTTGTACCAACAAGCTATTGTGTTCATTATCCTCGGCTAACAATACCTTACCTTGAATAGATTGAGGTTGAATATCTTGCTCTAAACGACTTTCATTGACCGCTTGATTAAACTCAGTATTGGAAAAAACCTGAGGATAGCGGTTTGATTGTAAAGGCAATGAAAAGGTGAATTGGCTACCAACGCCAAGTTTACTCTCGACATTGATTTTACCTTTCATCAAGGTAACTAATTGATGACAAATGTTCAAACCCAAACCAGTACCGCCATACAATCGGTTGGTTGATGTATGAATTTGTTCGAAGGGCTTAAAGATATGATTTAAATTATCTTCTGAAATACCAACGCCATTATCAGTCACCATAAATTCTATAGCATGCCGATGCTGTCTTATTTGTAATTCTACCTCACCGTCTTTAGTGAATTTAAAGGCATTCGACAGTAAATTAAGTAGTACTTGTTTTAACCTGACCTCATCTGATTGGATGAGTGTAATGATAGGGTAGTGAATCACCGCATTGAAAGTGTTATTGGTTTCTGAAGCGCTGAATTGTGCGTAGTCAAAAATCTCATTGATGAGGTTCAGTAAATTAAAGTTTCGCGATTCCAGCGTTAACTGACCAGCTTCAATTTTTGAAATATCGAGAATGTCATTCACTAGTAGTAAAAGATGTTGACCACTTTGTGCTATTTTCCTCGTCGCCTCTTTTTGCTCGCTGTGGCTAATGTAACCATTAAGTATTGCATCGGAATAACCAATGACTGTGGTCAGTGGTGTGCGTATTTCGTGACTCATAGAGGCAAGAAAAGATGTCTTTGCTACATTGGCTTTTTCTGACTCTTTGCGTGCTGCTTCAAGTAATTCTGTGCGTTCTTTTACTTGTTGTGAGAGTTTTTCATTTGTCTGTTGTTGTAATTTATCATATTCGGAAAGCTGCTTCCCCATGGTATTGATTTGGGCGGCTAAAAAACTTACTTCATCATTACCTTTGGTGGAAAGTTTCAAAGCAAAGTTACGCTCAGAAAAAGACTTCGCCGCGATGATAATAGTATGGATACGTCGACGATAATTCAAAGCAACCAAAAAGGCACAGATAATGGCGATAAACGTCGCAACGACCGACCACCAAGTCGCCTGGGAAACGGTTTTATCTATGTTATTGGCCAGCCGGTTAGCCAGTTGCTCTTTGATGGCTATGACTTCATCCTGACCTAACACAAAAGTGGCATAATAGTTCACTGGCTTAATGTCACCGCCTAACCAAACATTAATTTGCGCAATTTTACTACCACTGAGATATAACGTTTGCTGGCCTAACGTTAATTGATAAAAAAATGAATCTCCCGTCAAATCGATATTATTGAGTGCTGGATATTGGCTGTCAGACAGTTTGTACTGTTTTAAACGAACACCTTGAGATTCACCCGTCTGTTCGTCTGTCAAACCAAGTAATGCAGCTTGTGCCTGGTCTGTGCCAATCAGTTCACCTTGGCTAGATATGACTGTCGCGAAACCACGTTTTTGAATTTTTTCATCGACAACCAAACCCAGTAACTGCTCAACACTGACGTCTATAGCGACCGCACCGTAATTTTTCTCTTGCTGCCACAGGGGATGGAACGAGGTGATGAGGTTACCTTTTCCGCCAGCATCCTCGTAAATTGGCGTGAAGGTAATTTGTTGTTTTGGCAATTGAGTCGTTTTCCATTGCTGCCAACTCTCAATCATACCGGGGAAAAAATAGTCCCAAAAATTATGCTGTTTATGTTCAGGATACAGTTGCTCGAACGTTGCGGGAATATTTGCCCATGGAGTCGCGTATACCAATGGCGCTCTTTTTGGACCAATGATATACGACCAAGACTTCTTTACCCCACTTTGCCGTAGACTGGCTAAAAACGGATTTAGCGCTTGATAAGTCTGAATCACCTCTATCGACGTGTTATTGATTTGTCCCGAAGGCTCTAACAAGTAAGGCCATACAGCAACAACAGTGTCGAATTGATTTTGTTCAGAATAGGCCCCACCAGGCACTTGTTTAAATGTAAAAGAAATGGATTGTTCAGCATTTGATGGATTATCAATTGCGAATTGTGTTCGATTAGCAAGTAATTGGGTCTCGTTAATTATACTGCTAAACTTTTCATTAAGGGTTGTTGAAAGTTCGCGACTTCTCGCCTGCAACTGAGATCGGTAAAGCTGTTCAAGACTGACCTGTGTTTGTAATGACAAGTAATCAGACGTGGTATGCTGTACTTGGCTTAGTAAGAACAAGGAAAGCGCAAATATGGCAAGCGCAGGTATTACCGCAAGTGCAATTAACTTGACTGCAAATTGATTACCGATACTCCCTTGGTCTCTAATCTTCAATTGATTCCCCTTTGAAATAGATATAACCATACAATCAGTCGAACACTCACTGTAGCAATGGATAATTGATCTGTTGAAATAGTGTATGAATAGATACAGTATTAATTTATAAAATATAAGTTTAGATGACGGTAAATACAAGATAGAGCTAACCCAATGCAATTCAGATATCATTGGTTAATACAATATCTAGAGCGTTCTATGCCTTTAAAAGAAATAGTGTAATGGAGTGGATCTCACTATTTTGCTGGTAAAGGGAAAAACACATCTAAACAGCCCTTAAAAAAGGTCAAACTTGAACTAATTAGGCTTCTGGAAAATTAAATCTAATAACCCGCGAGAAGTGTGGGGAAATAGTCTTGTAATCAACTTGTAATAAGGAGTAAACTAGCGCCCGAGCTTTTTAGTATTAAATACGCCCACTTAAATGCAAAGTTGGGTCAATGTGCGCTATCGGGAGCATGCCATGAAGAAAAACCGTCCAAAGAATTTGGATCTAACCACGATTAAGTTACCAGTAATGGGGCTTGCGTCAATATTACACCGCGTAAGTGCGATTATTGTGTGGGTGTCTTTAGCTTATTTTTTGCCAATATTATATCTTTCGTTGGCTTCAGCAGAAGGTTTTACACAAATCCAAACCATGCTGACTGAAAACGTTATTGCCCAATTTTTTACTTGGGGCTTTTTAACGGCTATCGGCTATTACACTATGGGTGGTCTAAAACACCTTATTCAAGAGTACGGTTATTGTGAGTCGCTAGAGGGCGGGCGTATGATTTCGCAAGTCGCTATAGGTTTAGGCATAGTGTTAAGTGTCTTGTTTGCAATTTGGATTTGGAGCTAATAACAATGATGAAAAGAAATGGCGTCTATGAGTGGATTTTCCAGCGTGTCAGCAACGTTTTAATATTTGTATTTGTTGCGTTTTATCTTGGGTCTTTATTGTCTATGGATCACATTAACTATGAATCATGGTTAGCATTACACTCAGCTGTTTGGTTTAAAGTGTATGCAACGGTCACATTGGTTGCTGTTATGCTGAACGCAATACTTGCGGGTTGGCAAATTGGTACTGATTACACCCATAAAGTTGCTTTGCCCGGCTTTGCTGCTTTATTTCATAGTTTCTATACAATAGTGACAATAGGCTTTTTAGCTTTTGGCCTTTACATTCTATGGTTAATGTAACCACGATAACATAATGAAAAAGGGGCTATTTCAGCCCCTTTTTTTATTGACGAGGAATGCCCACTGTTGGTTACTCTTTAAAGCACTACCAATGCCTAAGCATAAAATCAGAAAAACTTTGCGGCAGCTTCAATCATTGCTATTTTGTTGTGACCGACATTGGCTACTTGTTTTATTTGCCAGTTAAACTGATGACCTTGTTGTGCTGCTAACTGCTGGCTAACGCGATAAAACTTTTGTCCACGGGCTAACCGATGAGGGCCTTGTTTCATTGCTAGCGTAGATTCGTTCAATGTGCCACCGTTAGCATTATTGTCTTTTTCTCCTAATAATATAATCAGTTTGTGTTCAAATGCTTCCGCTAAACTAACAGCGCGATCGGGTAGGTTATAAGGGTAACTACCTCGTTCATCTGGAAAAGTATAAACGCCCGCGTTTGCTGCAACAGCGGTCTTTAGACGGTCATCAGGCGCAAGTATCACCATTCGGTGAACAAATTGACTGCCTGCTGAATGACCAAACATATTGTATTTTTCAATGTTAAAGGGGTTATGATGGTCAATATGGGCGATGATGTTGTCGATCACTTGAAAAGCGGACTCATTTCTTGGATTTTTGCCACCAAAAAAGTTATACAAATTACCGTCTTGATAATCATTGGTCGTGTATTTATAAAACTTTTTATTGTGAAACTCTGGTGCAATTAATAACGTATTTTGTTGTTTAGCAATCTCAATCCAAGCATCAAGGTAGTTTTCAGCATTGCGCGACATCCCGTGCATCACAAACAGCACTTTATCGTGTTGTTGCCAATTATCGGGCTTGAATGTCCATACCCGCACTGTTTTGCGATCTGTATGGGTATAGGCATTCATGACAAAACTGTCCTTACCCTGTTTAATTGGTGCTGCTACGGTAATATCTGGTCCCTTAGGGAGTAAATGATGATATGAACAACCGTTAAGTTGGCTCAATAGCGGTAACAGTAAAAAGCCGAAAAGTCGGCGCTTTATATTTTGAGTAAGATTCATAGTGTCCTCAATGAATAGTGACCTTGTGATATTTGTTGTATCAATGGTAAAGGTCTTTTTGGATTAATGTTCAAGCGCATTATTCATTGAAATATCACTAGTCACTATGTGTTTGGGACGAAACACCTAGATTTGTGATGAATAACCGGCATTTGAGGAAAATGCTGACAAGGATCTAGTTAAAAAAATCAGTCACCGTTTTTATATTGGTACGTGAAACTGGTATTGATGCTTTATCAGCTAATAATATTAACCGAGTATTGCCATCACCGCGGCTCATACGAGTGACTTTTTCTAGATTAACCCAGTAGGAACGATGGCACTGTATGCATTGGTCATGCGCCTTGATATGTTGCGCAAATAACTTGAGGGTACAGCGCAGTAACACCATTTTTAACTCACCGCTTTGCACTAAGTTGAGTTCTAAATAGTTACCATCAGCACGAACAAATACAAAATCCTCTAGCAAAAAGCTGATGGTTTCATTTGCTGTCAAATTGTCTAGCGTAATGACTTGGGATTTTTGTGTCGAATCTTCTGTAGTAGGCAATCTTGTCGGTTGTGTATTCGCGATGAGTATTAGCTCTCGTATAATTAATACCAGACGCAAGCTTAGAAACAAGAACGGCGCCATTAACACAGAATAAGACAAGAAATAAAACAGCAAGTGGAAATTCATGGGAATTTTGTCTTGCAGCAGGCGAGTTGCGAACAGCAATAATGTCATTAGCGTAATAATAATACAGGCCATGACTAATTCAGCATAGACATAGTATTTACGTCTAACGCAATACTTTTCTAATAGCCTTTTGAATACAGTGAAACAGCCGACACCAGTTATTGCTATACCCAAGCCTGTTACTGCACAAACGCTGAGTAAATCCATTGTGGACGAACGGTGAAGTTGAAAGGGCTCGAAAACAAATAAAAAAAGCATGACAAATACGCTATTCACGCACTGTACCTGCTTGATTAAACGTTGGGGTAAATCAAACACTGAAACAGTGCTCAAAATCTGTTTAATCATAACTAAAAATAGCCTCTTCGCAGTATTTTTCGAATGATACGGTTAGAGGCTAGTCTATATTTAATCGGAATTGATGTACACCTAGTTCGATCTATTCACCCTATGGGCTATCATCTATGCGTTATTCGTTTGGCCTTAGCGTATTGATGATCTGTGCATCTATCCAGTAACTTTTACCCACCCACTTTTGACTACCATCTTGCTGGGGTTGCCATTCTCCCCGCGAAAAAAACAGATAGCGGCCATCATGAGTGATTATTGGTGAACTTTCTTGTTTGTCAGTGTTTATCGCTGGTCCCATGTTGGTAGCGGGTGACCAAGTGCCATCATCTTGTTTAAAGCTAATATAAATATCTCCCTGCCCATAACCATTCTTTCGTTCAACATCCCACATTAAATAGCTTTCATCAGGTGCAATATAAGGATGTGCGATATAGTCCCCTCTGTTTATGTCACTGTTCAGTTTTATTGGCGGTTGATATTCACCATTGACCAATGCCGAAAAACTCAAATACCCACGACCATTATCTTCTTTTTTAAACACTGGGAAGAAAAGTGTGCCACTTGATGAGACGGATATACCATGGGCTTGTCTATCTAGCGGTGCATCGCTCTTTTTAAGTTCAGACCAACCGTCGCTTGTTTGCTGTCTATATTGTTTACCTTGATACATAATGGAGCCATCAGGCGAAAACTGAGGCCATTGTATTGTCGTCCGCTGTGGTTCTCCCCAACGGTTGCCTTCATATTTCACAACAAAGAAGGCTCGTTTTTTATATTTCCCGTGCATGCGAGAGAAGTAAAACGACTTGATGTCAGGTGAGAAGGTTCCACCTTCAAATCTTTCGTCTGGTGAGACGAGCGGGGGATTAAATAGTTTCGGGGTTTTGTTTGGTGGTGTTTCACCAAAATATTGATGCATTTTCGGAATCGTGATTTGACTCGCATTTGCTGTAGTCGCAACTATGACGATAGCTGATAAAAGTGCGGTGAAGCCGTATTTAATTGTCTTTTCCTTAGTCCAATTGCACTGCATTAATCTATATACCTTCTCATATTCGTGATCAAGTCGTCTTGATCGAACTCAAGCACTAAAATCGTTCTCCCTTTAAAATGCTTCAGGCGTTCGTTTTTGTAGTATTTTGAATCTTCATTAACCACAACAACAGCGGTATCAGTGCCAAGCACAATGTCACTAATGACTTCTTCCACTGAAACCATTGATGCGCCTTTGCTAATAATACCGTTTTTGAGATTCTCTGTGCCTTTAAATAACACGCCATAGGTTGGATGGTGATCAGTAAAATCGGCCTTAAAAAATGAGAGATAATGATTGATCGCTTCTGTTGAAGCCTGTTTTTGACGCGCTTGTTCTGACGCTGAAATAAATGATCGAACTAGTGCTTCTGTTGGTTTTGCTGACACAGGTAACGTCATCACAGACAAGAATGTTAAGGCTGCCAAAATTTGTACGTGTTTCATTATTACAAACCTATAAATTAAAACACCACTACTTTAGTTAATGCGGAAGGTTAATACGATCAAAACTATCGGACAATTGTAACAATTTATTTTATCTGATGTTGGTTATGTTGATGACGCTTCGCCAATGATAAAGAGTCGAGGGGCTACTGCTAAAATATGATAACAGCCACTTAGAGTTACTGTGTCAGAGAGTGTAAAAGAGAGAATAAAGGCAAATACTGTTAAGCCAAAACAAGCTAACGTATTTGCCTGTGTGAGTAAGTCACTGGCGTCCGTTTATTCCGGTGTAGACGGTT